>JAYTXG010000241.1:0-1791 GCA_043743375.1 Sphingobacteriia bacterium | reverse complement strand
TAAAAGTTCTCTCAAAGTTAATTGAAGAATTCCATAATTTATTGAAACGAAATAAGGATTATTTTCATTGTAATCTTGTTTGTTTTTCTGTGAATAATCTTTAATTTCTTGTTCGTGTTTGTACCATTCTACAACAACAGTACTATCAAAAAATAAGAAAACTGAATCTTTTAAAACCCTTTCTTCAAAACCATAACTTCTTGCAATTTCTGCTTGTTGTTCCAAAGTTCGTTGCGGTTTCTTCAAAAAATAATAATGATTAGCGGAGAGTAATTTTAGATAAATATTGGCGAAAGTTGAATCAAAATATATCAAACTCGAATCCTTTGAAATTTCTTCTTCAACATTAAATTTTTTAGCTAAAACTCTTAACTGTTCTACGGTTCGAAAAGGTTTTGCACTGTATTGTCTCAACCTGTGTGCGTGTTCTTTTTTCCACTTTGCTTGTTCATCAAAATATCTATTTATAGAATCAACTTCGCAGTATCTTAAAAATCCCCAACCACAAATTTCAGATTCTAAACCATACGGTTTTGCAAGTTCTTTCAACTCCTCGTAAGAAGTTATGATTTTAGTGGAAAAATTTTGAGATTTACTTGAATAACAAAGAGAGATGAAAAAATAAAGCACCAAAAACTTAATAGTTGATAAAGGAATCATAATTAAAGGAATTTAAGAACGGTTAAATTCTTTGTAAATCTAAAGTAATGATCCTAAATTTTTAAGATTTTTAGTACCAATTCACATAGAATTTCGACGAAATTCATAAGTTTTCTTAACTTTGAATCTTAATTCATATCTTTCTTCCATTTAGGTTACTACATACTAAAACAGTTCGTACGTCAATTTAAGCGTACCACGTCCCTGATGAACGTCAATGAACAAACTTTTTTGACAACCCCAGCTACTCAAATCTATCCGCTACGCGGAATTTGCGACAAAACAGTGGTTAAAATCTCAAAGTGCGTAAAATCAATTGGGCAGTTCAATACATTGCAAAAAGTATTCATCATTGATATACAGCAGATTATTTTGTTCATCAATTACGGGAGTTGATCCACTGAAAATATAAAAATCAAGCTTGTAAAAGAAAGAAGGAATAGGCTCTTTACCATAAATGCTGTAATGATTGATATCTAAATAGGTGTGGCGAATTTTCCCTGAATTGGCATCAACTACTATCAAATACGGTGTACTTGCTAATGATGAAACAAAATAGAGACTATTTTTTGCAAAAGCCATGGGTGAAGAATTGATATCTACCTCATCTGTGCTTTGCCAATTTAAGTTTCCAGTATTTGGATTGAGTGCAAAAAGTTTGTTTTCGCTGCCTTTGACAAATATTTGTCCTCCTGCTATTAATAATTGTCCTCCCGACAACGATATGATATGTCCTTCATTAGACAAAGTATTTTCCCATTCTAATTTGCCCGCGCTTAAATTTAAACACACAACCGAAGTTGTAGTCATTAAGTACAATTTTCCATTGAGCACGGAAGCGTTTTGGAAATTTGGCATCAAAAACTTAGATTTTGATGCGTCTTTAATAACGAATTCGACTTTATTTTTGGTAATATTGTAGGCGTGTATATAATTTATTGGAGCAAGAGTTTTAACATCAATGCTGTTAACAATAGTGATTAGCACCTGATCGCTATTGTTATTTGTGTAGGAAATTGGAGGGAAAGCATCTGAAGTACAACTCGAATCGACAATGGAATACAGTTTTTCAATTTTATCAAAACCTGTCGGAATCCGGTTTATGTCAATAGAACAATTTGAGTTTGGATT
>JAYTXG010000240.1:0-2077 GCA_043743375.1 Sphingobacteriia bacterium | reverse complement strand
TACCAAACTAATATTAGATTATAAGTACGATGATCCAAAAGACCAGAACAGAATTTATTACAGAAGCGATCATTATAATTTTGCTAAAAAAGGTGTGCCTATTTTATTTTTCTACGATGGAATGTTAAAAGCAGACTACCATCAACCCAGTGATACAGTTGATAAAATTAACTTTGAACTAATGGAGAAAAGAGCAAAATTAGTTTACTACACTGCTTGGGATATTGCTAATAGAGACAATATGTTAAAGAGAGATATTCCTTTGAATATGCCGGCGAGATAGTTATGAGTTAAGAGATATGAGTTAAGAGTTATGAATTAAGAGATGTGAGTTAATAATTCATAACTCTTATTTCATATTTTTTTTTACCATCCTAATAAGTAAGCAAAAATCAACGGAACCACAATGGTAGCATCACTTTCTACAATAAACTTTGGTGTATGAATAGCTAATTTACCCCAAGTAATTTTTTCATTAGGTACAGCACCAGAATACGATCCATAAGATGTTGTTGAATCACTTATTTGACAAAAATAACTCCAGAATGGAACATCATGCCACTCTAAATCTTGGTACATCATTGGTACAACACAAATAGGAAAATCACCTGCAATACCACCTCCTATTTGAAAAAATCCAACTCCCTTTCCACTGCTATTAGCTCTATACCATTCTGTTAGCCAAACCATGTATTCAATACCACTCTTCATGGTACTTGCTTTTAGTTCATTCTTAATAATATAAGAAGCAAAAATATTTCCCATGGTGCTATCTTCCCAACCTGGCACTACAATTGGTAAATTCTTTTCTGCAGCAGCCAGCATCCAACTATTTTTTGGATCAATTTCATAATACTGCTCTAAATCTCCACTCAATAACATTTTATACATGTATTCATGCGGAAAATATCTTTCACCAGCAGTATCTGCATCTTTCCATATTTTATATATATGCTTTTGTAATCTTCTAAAAGCTTCCTCCTCCGGTATACAAGTATCTGTTACCCTATTGTAATGATTCTCTAATAAATTCCACTCATCTTGTGGTGTTAACTCTCTATAATTTGGAACACGCTTGTAGTGACTATGAGCTACCAAATTCATTATGTCTTCTTCTAAATTAGCGCCTGTGCAACTAATAATGGCTACTTTATCTTGCCTAATCATTTCGGCCAAACTAATACCCAATTCTGCGGTACTCATAGCACCTGCCAAACTCACCAGCATTTTACCTCCTTCTAATAAATGGGTTTCGTAGCCTTTTGCAGCATCTACTAAAGCAGCGGAATTAAAGTGGCGATAATGGTGTTGAATAAACTGTGTAACTGGACCTTTGCTCATTTTGATCAATTTTAGAGGGGCAAAAGTAAATTTTAAATATGAACTGAAACAAGCGATTATTTCAATAACTCAGAAACTTGATAATTATATATCTATATTGTATCTTAATCTTTTTTTAAGAACCGAAACATTAAATTAATTATATATATGTTGAGCTGGGGAAATTATTGGAAAGAGAATCCGAAGCTTTTTGTAAAAGTGATGGAAATGAGCACCAAGTATGTTGCCCAAAAACTCATACAGCATCAAATAATAAATCCAACAACTATTTTATTGGATTTTGGCTGTGGACCAGGCTATTTGGCAGATAAATTAAAGGGTAAATTAACGGCCTATTACGGGGTCGATATTTCAAGTAATTATATTGCAACAGCCAGAAATAAATGTGCCGACGCCAATAACTTTCAATTTAAAGAAATTCCGCTTGAATCGGGTGTAGACGGACTTTTAACGGCAATAGAAAAAGACAAAAAATTCAATACCATCATAATTCTTAGCGTAATTCAATACTTTAAAAATAGAGAGGAAGTTATACAACTCTTAAATAATTGTAAGTTGCTTTTAACTACACCAGGTAAAATAATTTTAGCTGATGTAATTGAAGATGATAAAGGACTATTGAAAGACGCGTTTAGTGTATTAATAGATAGTATTCAACACTTATATTTATTGAGTTTTATCCGTTTTATGTTCAGGGCAAAATTATCTAAGTACAATATGCTTCGAAAAGAGCACC
>JAYTXG010000239.1:0-1898 GCA_043743375.1 Sphingobacteriia bacterium | reverse complement strand
AGGCGACCATACTGCAAGGTCAATATCACTGTATTCATTCGGGTAACCACTTGCATAGGAACCAAATAAAATTACTTTTTCTATCGGGTATCCAGTAGTTTTAATGTCATTAATAAATGCGTTAATATGATTATATAATTTCTTTTGAGTAAAACGCATTAGCCAATATTTTCAATTAAAATTGATTTTAATTTAGTTAACTTCTCAAAATGCTCTTGCAAGTAATCTGGAGTGGCCCTTTTATATATTTTCAATTTATAGTCTGGGTAACGCCCTTCAATATTCCATTCATTGATGGTAGCCAAGTAATCATACCATCCGTTTGGAAGATCTAATTCAGTTTGATTGTACAAAACAGTAAGATCATGGGTGCGAGGTGGATATTCAGCTCCATTATCTTTTATCCAAATAGCTTTTAATAATTTTTCAATTGTTAGGTGGAACGCAAATAGACTAAATACGAATTGGTTGCCGTTTTTATTAAATACGGCAGTTTCCCAGCTTCTAAGCGCGTCTTGCTTCCACCATTGAATGTGTTCCTGCAAAGTCATCCCATAAAGATAAGCATAATGCCCCAATGCCGTAATCACACATGTAGCTAAAAACCAGCGAATATGATTGTTTAGTTATGATTTTAACCCCACAATCTCCGATAATTAGGTTTTACTCAATGTATTGAGTATTTTTGCTCATTACATTGAGTAAATTGTAAAAAATGTTCGAACGAATTGAATTACAACATCTTACAAAGGTTATTCAAGAACCCCGAAAGTTCATTCAGGTGGTTGTTGGTCCACGTCAGATAGGTAAAACCACTTTGGTAACCCAATTAATACAAAAACACAAAGGGCCATCATTGTTTGTAGCTGCAGATTGGCAGGGTAATGCCAATAGTATATGGTTACAACAACAATGGGAAATTGCAAGAACTCAAGTAAGGCAAAATGGTACTAATGATTTTTTACTGGTAATAGATGAAATTCAGAAAGTATTTCAGTGGAGTGAAGTGGTAAAAGGCTTGTGGGATTATGATACACAACATCAACTGAATATCAAACTCATTATTTTAGGCTCTTCTAAGTTGATATTGCAAAATGGCTTAACAGAATCATTAGCAGGCAGGTTTGAACTAATACAGATGACGCATTGGTCGTATAGTGAAATGCATGCAGCATTTGGATGGAACTTAAATGAGTATATATGGTTTGGAGGATATCCGGGTAGTGTATCATTAATTAATGATGAGCATCGATGGAAAAATTATATACTTCATTCGTTGATAGAAACAAGTATTTCTAAAGATATTTTGATGATCACTCGGATAGATAAACCAGCTCTAATGAAACAGCTGTTTGAAGTTGGTTGTTTGTATTCTGGACAAATATTATCCTACACAAAAATGATAGGACAATTACAAGATGCAGGAAATACAACCACTTTGGCGCATTATTTACAATTATTAAATACTGCTGGGCTTTTAGGAGGGATTGAAAAATACGCGAATGATATAATTAGAAAACGATTGAGCAGCCCTAAGTTTCAAGTGCATAATACAGCATTCATAAGTGCTCAGCAAAATAAAAGCAGGTTCGAAATAGCGCAAAACCCATCAGAATGGGGTAGAATAGCAGAATCAGCTGTAGGCGCACATCTTTTAAATAGTTCTATTAAAGAAAACTATTCATTGTATTACTGGAGAGAAAGAAACAAAGAAGTTGATTTTGTGATTGAATATAAAAACAAATTGGTTGCAATAGAAGTAAAAAGCGGAATGGTAAAACCACAAACTAGTCTGGCGTTATTTCAGCAACAATTTAATCCTGCAAAACTATTATTAGTTGGCAATGGCGGCTTGCCTATTGAGGAGTTTTTACAAATGAATCCTATTGATTTGTTTT
>JAYTXG010000238.1:0-5871 GCA_043743375.1 Sphingobacteriia bacterium | reverse complement strand
TACTTGGAGCCCAAGCTAATTTATGGACAGAGTATATTAATAATACCAGCAAAGCTGAATATATGTTGTTTCCTAGAATAAGTGCATTGAGCGAAGTATTATGGAGCAGTAAAGAAAACAGAAACTGGATTGACTTCGAAAAAAGAATGCAAAATCAGTATAAGCGGTACGATTTGATGGGGGTTAATTACAACAAACCCGCAAAATAAATGCGTTTATTTGCGTTTTTTACGGATTTGGGGTTGTTTTAAATAAATATGGACTTAATTTAGCCTATCACAAAACAAGCAATATATGGTAGATTCATTCGAAAAAATTGAAGTTAAAATTTGTAAAACTTCAACTGAAGGGACCATATATGTTGCCCAAAAAATTGCTGAATTAATTAAAGTCAAGGAGTTGAAGGGTGAGTTGTGTGTACTTGGTTTAGCAACCGGAACTACACCAATTAAGATGTATGCCGAACTGGTTCGAATGCATAACGAAGAAGGTTTGAGTTTTAAAAATGTAGTGAGTTTTAATTTGGATGAATATTATCCAATAGACAAAGAAGCCTACCAGAGTTACTGGAGTTTTATGCATCGACATTTATTTAATCATGTTGATATAGTTCCATCGAATATTCATCTTCCAAATGGAAATGCGCCAAAAGAAGAAATGAAAAAATATTGTGAATCGTATGAGAAAGCAATAGAGAAAGCAGGAGGAATTGATTTGCAAATTTTAGGAATTGGCCAAAATGGTCACATCGGATTTAATGAACCAGGTTCTAGCATTTTATCAAAAACTCGACTAATTAATTTAGAGAATAGCACAAGAATTGCTAATTCATACGAGTTTCAAAGTATTTCTAAAGTTCCAAGATTAGCAGTTACAATGGGGATTAGTACCATTGTAAAAGCGAGAAAAATTATATTAATGGCATGGGGCAACAAAGCAAATATTGTAGCTAAATCAGTTGAGGGAAATATTACTGAAACAATTCCAGCAAGTATTTTACAGCAACACAATGATTGCAGTTTTGTAATAGATGAAATTGCATCAACAGAACTTACCCGTATTAATTCTCCGTGGCTAACGGGAGAATGTATTTGGACCAATGCCATGGTAAAGCGAGCAGTAGTAAAGCTGGCGCTAAAATTAAAAAAATCTGTTTTAAGTTTAACTTCACTCGACTATACCGAAAATGGATTATCAGATTTGTTAGTAGAAAAGGGTGATGCTTATGAAATAAATTTACAAGTTTATTATTTATTGAGAGATACCATCACAGGATGGCCTGGCGGTAAACCCAACTCAGTAATTCCTGCACATCCAGAAAGAAGTGCTCCACATCCTAAAAGATGTATGATCTTCTCCCCTCACCCAGATGATGATATTATTAGTATGGGTGGAACATTAATGCGGTTGCATGATCAGGGGCATGAAGTACACGTAGCTTATCAAACAAGTGGAAACATTGCAGTATCAGATGAATTTGTAACTCGCTTTATTGATTTTGCAGTAGGTTTTGAAGAAATGTTTGGTATTGATATCAAAAAAAGTAAAGAACAGTTAGATGCTGCAATATTATTTATAGCATCAAAAGAAAAAGAACAGATGGATACGGCTGAAATCCGTGCCATTAAAGGGCTGATAAGAAGAGGTGAAGCAAAAGCAACTTGCAGATATGTAGGACTAACTGAAAACAAGTGTCACTTTATGAATATGCCATTTTATGAAACTGGTGCAATCAACAAAAAACCGTTGGGCGAAGATGATATAATAATTACCATGGAGCTTTTACAAAAAATTAAACCCCACCAAGTGTATTGTGCAGGTGATTTAGCCGATCCACATGGAACACATAAAGTTTGTCTTGAAGCGGTATTTGAAGCTTTAAAACGTTTGAAAGTAGCCAATGAACCATGGGTAAAAGATTGTTGGGTTTGGCTTTATAAAGGTGCATGGCAAGAATGGAATATTGAAGAAATTGAAATGGCTATTCCAATGAGTCCTGATCAAGTAAAGAAAAAAAGATTCGGAATTTTTATTCATCAGTCGCAAAAAGATGCCGTTCCATTTCAGGGGTCTGATAGTAGAGAATTTTGGCAACGTGCAGAAGACCGAAATTCTAATACGGCTAATTTGTATGCCGATTTAGGATTAACGAAATATGCGGCTATGGAAGCATTTGTAAGATGGCATTACTAAATTTGCATTATGCAGCTGGATGAGAATAAAAAATCACTTGCTTTAAAATGGAGAAACGCTTGGGCAATTCATTCATTTAAAATAAAAACCATTATTGCAAGTGTTTTACTTTCCCTAATTCTTATATCGTTTCCTCGCTTTTTTGCAATCATTGAGCTGAGAAAAGGTATTTATTTAGAAGATGCGGTTTTAAAATTCTTACCATCAATCAATTTTTCCATTCCAATATTTATCATCATTTGGTCTACTGCTCTATTGTTGATCAATAGAATGTTGAAAAGTCCAGATTTATTTTTACAATTTCTGATATCATTTTTACTATTAAGCATCACTCGAATAATTACCATTTCTCTGTTTCCATTAGAGGCTCCGAGTGGGTTAATAGCTATTAAAGATCCTATTAGTAGCCTTTTTTATGGAGGCAAAGAAGTGTTTATTACAAAGGATCTTTTTTATTCGGGGCATACAGCAACGCAGTTTTTAATGTTTTTAAGTTTTAGTAAAAAAAGCGACAAAATCATTACTGGTATTTCATCTGTTTTAATTGCACTCCTCGTATTATTTCAGCATGTACACTATACAATTGATGTGCTTGCTTCTTTTCCATTTGCTTATTTTGTATATTTATTAGGGGAAAAAATAGCTTTCAATTAAAAAGCTTCGCCAATTTGAAGGTAGAACCCTTTATTAGCACCGCCTCCAATACCATAATCGACACGAATATTAAGTTTCTCCGATTTGTTTAAGGCATAACGTAGTCCACCTCCATAAGAATATTTTATATTTTCTACACCCATGTACTTAAACTCATTACTTACATTACCTAGTCCGCCAAAAGCAACCATACCAAATCTTTTACTAAACTGTAAACGATACTCAGATTGTAGAACCAATAATTGGTAATCGCGAAAGCGACCTTCATAATATCCACGCATTCTGCTAGCTCCACCAAGTGCTGCTAAACTTCTAATGGGTACTTCATTACCGCTACTATTGAAGCTGTATAACTGTAGTGCCAATATTTGATTTTTTCTTACCGTAATAAATTTTCTGAGGTCTAACACATAATTGGTAAAATTAAAATCGGATCCAAATAGCGAATTAAAATGGTTGAAATAAAATTGGGCATACACCCCCTTATCGGGAGCAAAAGCATTTGTTCTAGTATCATAAGTAATGCTTGCTCCCAAGCCAGAAACTTTATATCCATTCCTACCAGCAATGTTTTCTTGATCAAATAATCCGCCTGAAATATATTTAATATTCCACACATTTTGGTATTCGTAAATGCTTCCAACAAAGAGATGTGGAGCCACTTTTCGCAACAAATGCAAATAGGTGTAAAATTGCTGAAATTGATATGGTTCTTCAGCGGCATCCAGCGCATTTTTACCTAAGCCCCAAAATTTATCGGGAAAAGAGCTATAAGAAAGCTGTTCAATCAAAATATATTTTTCTTTATTAAAGTACTGAGTACCATTAATAGCCGAAACAAACTGCTTTTTTGTTGAATATAAAGCAAGCATTTGTAAGCTGGAAGTACGAGTAATTGTATCTTTTTTATTGGCTTGGAATGTTAGCGAACCAGCACCTCCAAAGGCAAATCCGGTTTCAATAGAGCTAGCAATAACTGGAAAAAATAGCAAATGATGCTTTTTTAAGCTATCGGACTGTGCCAATAAACCTATTGAAATTACCGTTAAAAATATAACGAAGGGGGCTTTTTTAAGGATAATTTTTGCTTTCATCTAACTGTAAATTAAGCTGTTATATATAATTTCGGGAAAAAATTACTAAATAATTGCGTTTTTAAACTATTTTGTAACTTCGCAGATTCGGCAGAAGGAAATAACATTAAGATAATATCAACTTATTTATAAATAGATTGTGTCAGGATGAAAAAATGGGACTGTAATTTTAGCATAGGAGACACCATCACCCAAGAACAGCTTCATTTTTTTAATGAACACGGTGTAATCATTTTCAGGAACTTTTTAAATAAAGAACTAGTTAATGAATACATAAGCGAATTTAAAAGAATAGAGCAGCTTTGGTTGCAGGAAGAAAAAGAAAAAGTAAACGGCATTCCACTTAAATTCGGAATGGATGAGAACGGGAATAAAACCATACAAAGGCTTTGTTTTAGTTCTCAGTACAGTGATTCTTTGCACCTACTATTGCAAGATGAAAGATTAAAAGCACTTACCACTTTTCTACAACCTTATGAAGGAAGAATTGGTGAAGATGAAAAAGATGGACTTGTTATAAACAACTACATCAATACTTCTAACAGCGGATTTACTCAAATGGGATGGCATACAGATAGCCCTAGGGATTTATTTTTGGGACAGAAAATAATGCCAATGCTAAATGTTGGAATTCATTTAGATACCTGTTTGTTTGATAATGGTGGACTTAGAGTTATACCCGGAACACACAAGCAAAATGTTTTGAAATTACTTTTTGGTAAAAAGTACTTTGTTGATAATTCTGATGATAGCAGAGAAGTTGGTTTTGATATTAATGCGGGTGATTTAACGGTGCATGATGGAAGAACTTGGCATCGTGTAAAGCAATCTCCATTAGTTGGTGAAGAAAGCAGAAGAAGGGTAATGTATGTTCCTATTATTACAGGAAAATACAAACCAAAAAATGAAGATAGCAAAACACCTTTCTATCATAAACTCTCCAAAAAAGTTCCTAAATAATTTTTAAAATTGAAAGTCAACTTAGGTTGACTTTTTTTAATTCCTTTATATGAATTATGCTTTAATAACTGGCGCGAGTAAAGGTATTGGCAAATCGATGGCAAAAGAATTAGCAAAGAGAGGGCATCCTATTTTGTTAGTTGCAAGAAGTGAAGATTTGCTAAAAGAATATGCTAATCAACTAAGCAGTCAATATAAAATTGCAACTGCATATTTAGCAATAGATCTTTCAATCAAAAATTCTGCAGCTAGTATTTTTGATTGGTGCCAAAGCAATCTTTATACAGTAGATATGTTGATTAATAATGCAGGTTATGGATTAAATGGATCATTGGAGGATTATACTTTACAAGAGCATTTAGATATGATGCAAGTAAATATGACAAGTTTAGTAGAGTTGACTTACTTGTTTTTACCTGCTATGAAAAAATTACCCAAAGCATATATTGGAAATATAGCTAGTGCAGCTGCTTATCAAGCGGTGCCTGGTTTAAATATTTATGCTGCAACAAAAACATTTGTACTGAGTTTTAGCAGAGGGTTGGCTTATGAAATACGTAATACTTCTGTTTCAGTTTCCTGTGTTTGTCCTGGTAGTACCAACACACAATTTGCACAAAGGGCCAATGTAGTTAATGAAAAGGCGCTTAAATTGGCTAAAAAGTTTAATATGGATCCGGCTGTTGTTGCTAGTATTAGTGTTGAAGGTATTTTAGCAGGCAAAAAAGAAATAGTGCCTGGTTTTATAAATAAATTGGCCAAAGTTTTGGGTAATTTATTACCAGACAGTTTGTTAGAGAAGTCTGCAGCAGGAATATATGGCATATAATAGCAAACTCATATTTTGCCGATAATCACTTATTATTTATATTTACAGCCCTATAACAGGGAAATGGCTGCGTAGCTCAACTGAATAGAGTACCTCACTACGGATGAGGGGGTTTTAGGTTTGAATCCTAACGCGGTCACT
>JAYTXG010000237.1:0-3147 GCA_043743375.1 Sphingobacteriia bacterium | reverse complement strand
GTTTGGCAAGATCCAGATAGCTAATTGTTTTGCCAAAACTAATCTCCATCAATTCGCTCCAAACCCTTTTTTGAAATTCTGTTCCTTCTTGGTGTATTGGAATATCAAATTTATTTCTTTTGCCATTAAAATATTCGATTAATTGTTCGGTGCATTCATGCATCAATTCAGTAATACCCGGTTCGCCATAAGTAAGTTGATCTTTATTATCTACAAAGGTTAACTCACCAATATAATGTTCTGTTCCTCCGATTTTTAATAGACCAATCGGACTTTCATAGTAGGTATAGTGTAATTCACCCATAGACGAAGATGATTCAGCCTTGTATAAATATAGTAAACAAAATATTATTCAACCAATTTTGTCGCCATTATTCATTTTTTTATCTGCCTTTAGTAAAACAACCTGATTTTGTTCATCATAAACCCCAAGTACTAAACACTCACTAAAAAAGTTGGCGATTTGTTTTGGAGGAAGGTTTACAACTGCAATAATTTGTAAACCTATTAACTCTTCAGTTGTGTAGTGATGGGTTATTTGTGCAGATGATTTTTTTATACCAAACGGACCGAAGTTGATTGTTAATTGATAAGCTGCTTGTTTAGCTTTTGAAAATATAGCAGCTTCCATAATTGTTCCAATTCGGATGTCAATTTTTTCAAAATCTGACCAACCAATCATAAGTCAAGCAATTCAACTATTTCCATTAGTTCTATTTTTTTATATAATTTAGAAGGTGTATCAAAACATTTGGCAATTTCTTGCAACAGAATTTGTATCACTCTTTTGTGTGGCAGCGGTTTAAAAAAACCTGCATTTAATGGAGCATTTATTTTTGTAAGATAGTTTTCTATGTCTTTATGTGAGTAAGCTTGTCCGTTGGTTGCATCAACAAAAAAATGGATTTGATCCATGGGGTTACCTACAAAAGTAGTGTGGTCAAAGTCTGACTGGTAAAAAGCTATAATACATTGTTTGGGAATATTAATAATTTTTGCATTTACATCTAATTGATCACACATAATCTGATAGATGATACCATTAGTAATTGTATTTCCCTTTTTGCTTTCTAGCACTTTATGAATAAAAAATTCATCGGGGTTTAAATAATTTACTTCTACGCCTTTTAAGTGGTAATATTTATAAATGATGCTTGATAAAACGTTAGCCTGCTCAAGTGGAGTTAGAAAGCTATTTAACTCAAGCCAAACATTCCTTCTTATCTTTTCAATTTCTTGTAATACTGGCGTAGTATGTAAGTCGGGGTATTGAAATTTAGCTGCTAATAATGAACCGAATAGTAAATCGTGATATGCGCTGTCTTTCCATTCTGTAAAGTCGTCTATAAGATCTGTAAAATGTAAACGATGAATAATCATTTCAATTCTTTCCTGAATTTCTTCCCTCAAAGTGGTTTCCCAAAGATGCTCAAGATTAGGAATAATCGGTTTGCCAAAGCCAATAATTTTTTGCGAAACAGTAGAATAAACTTCTTCATCTGGATCGTCAATAAGGGTAAACAGGGCGTTTAATTCTTTAGTTTCCTGCATGGTAATTCGGTTAATCTAATATCAAACTAAATTATTTTTTAGTTACCGAGCATGGTTAAGTTATGCCCTGTTTGTGGATATATGTATAAAATATCACATAATAAATTAAACATATCATCGTTCAATCATTCTTTTGGCATTTATTTGACATAGAAATTATCTTTTGAATGCGTACCTTGCATCTTTAAAAATTCTTATAATGAGCACTTTTATTACCCCCAAATTCCAAAGCGGAAAAGAATCGCTTCACCTTGAATTAAAGCGCAGAGTTCAGGCCTATTTAGATGAACGAGGAATTGATGGAACAGGCACTTCTAAATTATTTACAAAAGCTATTTTAATGGTAGCAGCCTTTATAGTTGTTTATGTACATATTGTTTTTTTTACACCTATTTGGTATTTAGCGATTGCGGAATCTGTTTTGTTAGGCGGGTTAGTTGCAGGTATAGGGTTCAATGTAATGCATGATGGAAGTCATGGTAGTTTTAGTGGAAACAAAATGATGAATAGAGTTGCTGCATCATCCATTAGTTTGTTGGGCGCAAATCATTTTATGTGGAATATGAAACACAATATGATTCACCATAGCTTCACAAATATTGATGGGGTAGATGACGATATCGAAATTGGTGTATTCATGCGTATGGCACCAACACAAAAATTGTATAAAGCACATAAATTTCAATACTTATACTTTTGGATTCTTTATATGCTATTATATGTGTTTTGGATTTTCTTTACAGACTACAAAAAATATTTCTCTAAAAAAATTGGTAATATTCCATTAAAAAAAATGAGCATAGTAGATCATATTGAATTTTGGGGAGTAAAAGTGTACCATGCAGCAGTATTTGTTATAATTCCTATTGTTGTTGTTGGCTGGTTAAATTGGTTAGTAGGCTTTATAATAATGACTTTTGTAGCTGGTTTTGTGCTAAGTATTGTTTTTCAATTGGCACATACAGTGGAACATACCGAATTTCCAATTGCTGATATTGAAACGAATAAATTACCTGATGAGTTTGCTGCTCATCAAATAAAAACTACTGCAAATTTTGCTACAAAAAATAAACTAGTAAGCTGGTTAGTTGGTGGATTAAATTTTCAGATAGAGCATCACTTGTTTCCTAAAATTTCACATGTACATTATCCTGCAATTAGCAGTATTGTAAAGAATATTTGTAAAGAATATCAATTACAATACATTGAATATCCTACTATGCGCAAAGCAGTTGCAGCACATGTAAGATTCTTAAGAGAAATGGGAAAATAATTAGTTATTTAGTTGGTTTTTTCTTCGCAACTTTTTTTGTAACTACTTTTTTAGTGAAAGCGCCAGGAATCTGCTCTTCTATCATTTTCTTGATGTTGTCTAATTCAATGTTGGCAACACTTTCAGCAGTATATTTATTTCCGTCTGCTTGTTTGCCCAACTTAAGCATTTTTTTCTGGAAGCGAATGAAGGGTCCCCATCTTCCGTTCTCAATAGATATTTTCTCGGCTGGCCATTGTTTAATAAAACGATTGGCTTCCTTTTCCATTTTCTTTTCAACCAATTCGTTAATATCTTGCTGACTCAACGTATCAAAATTATAT
>JAYTXG010000236.1:0-2511 GCA_043743375.1 Sphingobacteriia bacterium | reverse complement strand
GCTAGTGCGGGTTTAATGAGTTCATTGGTAGAAGAAGTGGCTTGTGGTAAATTTATGTAAGTGCCAATAGACGGGCCGTGTTTAAATTTACTGCCTGGTGTAACTTCTTCTTTTGGCACAACAAATATGCTGATGGTAGCTGCTGCGGAATGTTGCCTGCGTAATTTTTCTGCTGCTCTTGAAACATAGGTTGCAATTGCTTCTTTAATTTCCTTTATGGTACTTACTGGGGTTCCGAACATGCGTGTTGTGGCAATTAATTTTTTGGAGCTGCGTTCTTCATTTAACACCATGCTTTGCTCTCCATTGAGTTCGCGAATAAGCCGCACGCCAACTACACCCCCCATATTGCGATGTGCCCATGCAATATTTTGTTTACTTAGTTCTAGTGCATTGTTAATATTATAGAGCCGAAGTTTCATTGAATACTGCCTACCCACGCCCCATATATCTTCAACGGCTGTTTTCTGCAAAGCCTGTTCTATTTTTCGGGGTGTATCTAAAATAAGCACGCAGTTGGTTATTACTTTGTGTTTTTTTGCTAGCCGATTGGCTACTTTACTTAATACTTTGGTAGGCGCTACCCCAATAGATACTTTGATGCCCGTCCATTGTTCAACCGTATCTTTTAAATGGGTACAAAATAGTTGCAGTTCTTTTAGGGGTATATGATTTAGGTCTATAAAGCATTCATCTACCGAATACACTTCTACTGTTTTTGGAGGCAGTAACATGCGCAGTGTTTCCATTACTCTCCAACTTAAATCGCCATAGAGGTTGTAGTTGGAGGAGAACGTGGCTACGCCAAACTTTTCTATTAAAGGCTTTGCTTTAAAATAGGGGCCTGCCATTTCTATGCCAAGTACTTTGGCTTCATCACTGCGAGAAACAATGCATCCATCGTTATTACTTAAAACCACAACAGCACTATTGGCAATTGCAGGATTAAACAGCCGCTCGCAAGAACAATAAAAACTATTGCAATCAATAATACCCTTCATAAAGCCCAGCCGCTAAATTGCGTGAATTGAATAAGTTACTACTCCCCATACATGCGCCCTGTCATCAAATCCGGATAAAGGGATATCAGCAAATTTTTTATTCTCTGCCATCAGTGTAATGCTGTTGAAATTTTTTTGAAAACGCCGCACTAGTAATTCACCATCTAGTATGGCAATGATAATTTTTCCGCTTACTGCCTTAATGCTTCTGTCTACTATTAGGGTATCACCGCTAAAGATACCGGCGCCTGCCATGGCATCACTGTTCATCCTAAAAAAGAAGGTAGCAGGTTTGTTGCGAATTAACTGTTCATTCAGGTCGATGCCGCGTTCCACAAAATCATCACTAGCTGCTCCAAAACCAGTGGCGTTGGCAGTGGGCACTTCCCACTGATCGTATTGCTTGGTGCCTTTATAGGCAGTTCCGTACCATTCTTCCCCATCCATAAAATAATTATTATAATACTAAAATATTTAGTAAATTTATACTAAATTACTTATCAAATTAATAATTTATTTATGCAGGCAGGATTTATATTAAACCCCACAGGTAGGTTAAATACCAAAGAGCATTGTAGCCAGTATATGCTAATGGCCTATCCTCAAGCAACAAAACAGGCTGGGGTTATTGCTCCGCCGATTGAGTTGGCCATTTTTCAGGCCAAAGAATTGATGGAGGGAACAATTATCCGTTGGATGCATCGAATTATTAGCAACCAGCAATATTTTACCATACAATTAGAGCAAAGTTTAGATACCAACGGCAAAGGTTTGCAGATGCGCATTCACGATAAAACACCATTTCAACAATTGGCGCGGCAATTAAAAGTAGTGAGTCAATACATTAGTAGTTACGATTGCAATGAAATGATTTTTAGCATACGGCCTCATTTACAGATGGCCAGTAAAATTGCAGATCCGTCTTATCACTTATTAATGGCCACTCAAAAAGAGCAATCGTTTTTTGGCGTATTTGAAGTGAAAGAATTGTTGTTGTTAAAAAAACAGCATGATTTTGATAGCTATAAACAAGTGAATGTATTTGCGTTGAGGCCTTGAGCATTGAAATCCAATACTGAATCTTTACTTTCGTTGAAACTAGATCAGATACATGGATGCCATTATTTTAGCAATTAACCAGTTATTTAATAAGCTGCTGCAACAAAAAGCAGATCGGATTGAAAAAATTCCTCAAAGCGGGAGCGATCGAATTTATTTCAGAATTTATAGTGCTAGCAAAACCTATATCGCTACACATAATATCAATCAAAAAGAAACAGCCACTTTTATTTATTTCAGTAAGCATTTTAAAAATGCCGAACTGCCAGTTCCAATAATATATGGTGTAAATGAAACCAACACATTATATATTCAAGAAGATATGGGCACTTCTTCTTTGTTAAATCAATTAGAACACCATGGCCATAACGAATATGTATATCAGCTTTTTCAGCAAAGTTTGCAAGAACTCGCAAGGGTTCAAATATTGGGTGATAAAAATTTGAATTAT
>JAYTXG010000235.1:0-2719 GCA_043743375.1 Sphingobacteriia bacterium | reverse complement strand
GCTATATATCCATCACTCAATAAAATTACTGGCGTCATGTGTTGCACAGCAATTCTTACTGCTTCATAAGCAACATCAAAACAATCACTTGGAGTTGCTGTTGAAATGATTGGCATCGGACACTCTCCATTTCTACCATAATATGCTTGCATTAAATCGCTCTGTTCTGTTTTAGTAGGCAAGCCAGTTGATGGTCCACCTCTTTGAATATTGATGATAACCAAAGGAATTTCTAACATCACTGCCAACCCCATTGCTTCTGCTTTTAAAGCCATGCCCGGTCCAGATGTAGTTGTAACACCAATTGAACCTCCATAACTAGCGCCAATAGAAGAAGTGATTGCGGCAATTTCATCTTCTGCCTGAAAAGTTCTTACACCAAATGACTTGTATTTACTTAAATCGTGCAATATATCTGAAGCAGGTGTAATAGGATATGAACCTAAAAAAATGGGTAACCCACTTTTTTCGCTTGCAGCTATCAATCCCATAGATAATGCCTGATTACCCATTATACTTCTATAAAAGCCTGGCTCCATTTTGGCTTTTGCTACTGTATAACGTGCAGAAAAAGTTTCAGTAGTATCTCCAAAATTAAAACCTGCTTGCAGTACTTTTACATTACTCTGTAGAATATTATCTTTCTTGCCAAATTTCTCTTTTAAAAATTCAATGGTATTATCGAGATTTCTATTGTACATCCAATAGATATATCCCAATACAAACATATTCTTAGCACGGTCGCGTTCTTTTACACCTAAATCAGTAAAGTCTTTCAGGGCTTCGCGTGTAAGTTTTGTGACATCTATTTTTATTACTTCAAATGAATCTAAACTACCATCTTCCAGAGGATTTATACCATCTGGATAATTGGCAAGACGCAAGTTTTTAGCATCAAATCCATCAATATTTAAAATCATTTTACCACCTGGTTTGATGGCTTTCATATTTACTTTTAACGCAGCTGCATTCATAGCAACTAATACGTCGGCAATATCTCCGGGCGTAAATACTTTATTAGAGGAAAAGTGTAACTGAAATCCACTAACACCGGGCAATGTGCCTATTGGGGCGCGAATTTCCGCTGGAAAATCTGGGAAAGTGGCTAAATCAATCCCCATTAACGCGGTGTTATTGGTGAATTGCTGTCCGGTTAACTGCATTCCATCTCCACTATCTCCTGCAAACTTAATCACTACGTTTTCTAAAACTTCTTCTTTAATATTCATTTATTACTGTTATGAAACGAAGTTAGTATTTCTACTGCTTATTATTTCTGCCCTTTAGTCATCTTTTTTATAGAATTGATCGATTTGGTACTTTATTTGCATTTAAATTTATAATGATATTAGGCATAACGCAAATTTTAAAAGAAATTGAAGCATTTTAAGAATCGGTTAATATTACTGGGATTAATAGCAACAATTAGTTGCGAAATGAAAACTGTAAATGATGAATTGGGTTCAACGAGCGATACTACTGTGTATAGTGAGCAAGTGCCTGCAACTTTTAAAAAGTTTACTCCAGCTGTTTTTATTGATGATAGCACCAAAAAATATATTTACTTGAGTTTTGATGATGGCCCTCAACCAGGAACACTTGAAACCTTTGCTATTTGCAAAGATAATGGGGTAAAAGCCACTTATTTTATGGTAGGCTTACATACAATAAGAAGGAAAGATGGAAAGGAAATTGTTGCTAAAATAAAGAATGGCTATCCACAGTTTTTATTGGCCAATCATAGCTTTACGCATGCCAATGATCATTATATTGATTTTTATAGGCATCCTGAACGGTCTTTACTCGATTTTTTGAGAGCTCAGGATACTTTAAAAGTTCCTTATAAAATAATTCGTTTACCTGGCAATAGTGCTTGGGTATTAAAAGACACTATGCACGCATCAACACTAGTGCGGCCGGTTTGCAAGCTCCTAAATTCGAACGCTTATAATGTTATTGGATGGGATGCTGAATGGGCATTTAACCACAAAACTGCTTTACCTGTTCAATCCGCCGAACAAATGGCCAATCATATTATTCATTTACTGGAGAAAAATGAGACTTTTACCAAGAATCATTTGGTGTTGCTAACCCACGAACGCATTTTTCATCGTCCTCAAGACCTAGATTCACTCAGTAAAATGATTGGAATTTTAAAGCGACAACCCAATTTTGTATTTGAAACAATTGATCATTACCCAGGTTTAAAGCAGTAAATATTTCGTTAAATTTAAGCACATTTTAATCCATGTGATTTAATAAAAATTCTTTGTTGTAAATTGCGGATAGAAAAATAACTACTATGGCAATTTTTAAATCGGGTAACCCTACCCTTACCGAAAAAATGTTTGATAAAAGCTTGGAACTAGATGCTAGTTTGCAAGGCAGCATGACTGTACGCGGTTCAATTAATAAGTTTGGATTTATGATGGTGATGCTTATTGCAGGAGCAGCATACAACTGGCATTTGTACCAAGAACTACAGCAAAATACCATGCAAACTTTAATGTATGTAGGTATTTTTGGTGGATTAATTACCGCAGTCGCCATCAGCTTTAAACCAAACTGGGCACCGTTTCTAGCCCCATTATATGCTCTTTTAGAAGGTCTATTTATTGGAGGTATTTCTGTAATTATGAATGAAGCATTTGCAAAAAGCTACCCTGGTTTAGTTATGCAAGCGGTTGGATTAACTTTTGGAGTTGCTATTTCTATGTTT
>JAYTXG010000234.1:0-3121 GCA_043743375.1 Sphingobacteriia bacterium | reverse complement strand
CGATAATCAGCCAAGTAACCGTTGCTCTTTATAAAATTTGTTGCATTGAGCGCAACGGTAATAAGATCAGGTGTAACAGAAAGTGAACTCATTTTTTGGGCATCTAACTGCAACCAATATTCTTTTTTTTTGCCGCCAATTATACGCACTTCTGCAACACCATCTACTTGGCTCAAGAATGGTTTAATTGTATATGTTGCGAGCAGTTTTAATTCAATGGGAGATTTATCGTGGCTTTCCAATGTATATCCCATCACTGGTAGAATTGATGGGTTCATTTTTTCAACAGTTATAGATACATCAGCAGGCAACGTGTTTCTTATTTCTCCAATTTTTGATTCAATTTGTTGCTTACTTAAATCTATATTTACTTTCCAATCTATATAAGCAGAAATTTCGCAACTGCCCCTGCTAGTTGTACTTCGTACTAATTTTAAATCAGGTATTTGTTTTACAGCATTTTCTAGAGGTCTTGTTACATTCACCATCATTTTATTTATAGGCTGCAAACCCCCATCGGCAATTATTTTTATTTTCGGAAAAGTGATTTCAGGAAATAGAGACGATTGCATTTTACTGTATGCAAACACCCCACCCATAATTATAAGTACCAATAAAACGCTAAGTGGATTTTTGTGAGAGATGAAAAACTTTTGCATTGCTTATTCTTTAACTATTTTAACTTTGGCAGTATCTGCCAAACCATAATTGCCAGTAATTAAAATTCTGTCATTTAAATTAAATAGTGGAGTAAGTATTTCTATTCTATCACTTGTTTCAATTCCTTTTTTAATAGGCACTTTGACTGCCGTGGAATCATCAATCATTTTCATTACCCAAAATTCACTTTGTATTTCGTTTGTTAATACAGCAGACTTGGGTAACAATTTTGCGTTGCCCTTAAAATATTTTAATACTTTTACTTTCGCTATAAGGTTTTCGGGTAAAGTATGATTAATTCTTATTTTTAGAATTATACTTTGTGTTTGCGAAGCGGCATCCATTGTTGGCATATTGCCACTTAAATAGCCAATTAATTTTTCTCCATCTGGTAAAATCATTTCTAAACTTTTCTTGTTCATTACAAAAGAATTTAGTTCGAAAGGCATGTCTAATAAAAATACAAAACTATTTGTATCTGTTATTATTGCAAGTTGTTCTCCATCCTGCACATAATCTCCGATCTGATGATTTATTTGAGAAATAAAACCAGTACCATTTGCCCTTATATTATTTACTCCGGAGAATTTTAAAGTTGAATCTAAAATATTTATGGAGTTGCCAATAATTTGCGCTTCTTTTGTTTTTATAGTATATAAAGCCTGCCTTTTACTTACAAATTTATTCAGTTGCACATTTGCAAATTGTAAATAGCCTGTAGCATTTGCCCTCACAATCCATTTTTGTAAAAAAGATGATATAGCATTTAACTCTACATATTCTTCCATTGGTGCATTGCTTGCACTAGCAACGGTAACAGGTGTTCTCGCATCAACAACCGTTTCAGCTATTTGTGCCTGTTTGCTTTTGCAGGATGTAATTATGATTAATAATAAACAGCAGGTAATTAGTTTTTGCATAAGCTTTATCTGTTCCAATAATTGAGTTGATTAATAATTTGTAGGCGGTTAATATTATTTTGGGTAATTAAATTTTTTGCGTTAATATAATTATTCAATGCCAATATATAATCTGTAATCCTAGCTTCACCAGCTTCTAATAATTTTTCATTTACATCAATAAGGCTTTGTGTATATTTTAATTGATCATTGATATCTGTTATCAATTCCTCTGTTGTGTTTAGTTGTTGTGTAAGCTGAGCTATTTTTTGCTGGTATTGAGTAATAAAGAATGATTTATAATTATTTCTTGTTTTTTCCGCAATATCAATTTTGCTGTACTGTATTTTTTTTTGTCTGCCATCATAAATAGGCAGAATAATGCTTGCACCAAAACTTGTACCAAAATTTTTGTAAGGAGTATACGCTAATGATGAATTGAAGCCTCCATCTGCAAACAGGTTTACTTTTGGTTTATAGTTGATATCAATTAGTTTTTTATTGTTAGTGAGTTTTAAACTATCAATTTCAAACTGCTTAAAAAGCGGGGATATAGAAATACTCGGTAATAAGTTAAAATTGATATCAGGATTGAGAAGAATAATTGCACTAGTATCGGTAAGTCCGCTTAAATAATTAAGAGAAGCTAATTCGTTTTTATACTGAATACTTAATTGTTTTATAACCAAAGATTGCTGTTGTTTGGTAACCAAAAAAGTTAGATAATCACTCTGCTTATAGATATTGTTTTGTGTTAATTTTTTTAATATAATTTCTTCTTTTGAAAGCAACAAACTAATTTCTTTATTAAAATTTAATTGCAGCAAACTTCCAAATGCAGTAATATATTGTGCAACAATTGTACGTTTTAAATCTTTCTCATTTATTTTACTTGTATTATTTAATGACAAGCTTTGTATTTGTAGATTTTCAAACTGAGTGGTAATATTTATTTTATTTTGTATCTGTTTATTTACCCCTATTAGTGCATTAAAATTTCCCCCATTTGTAATAGCTCCATCGTATCCATAACCTCCAATAACTGGTGCATAAGAATTAAAACTGCTACTTGTAACCTGTGGTTTGGCTGCAGCCCTTATCAATAAACTATCGTATCTGTTTAATATAATCTGATTACGAATATCTTTTATCAAGGGACTGTTCTGTAGCGCATTGTCAATATAATAATTTAACTGACTGCTTTGAGCATTGACTGAGTTATACATCCAAATAAAAAAATATAAAAAAATCTTTTTTTTCACAATACTTTGTTTGATTATTTTGCCTATTTACTCATAATTATCCTACAATAACTGCATCATCTTTTATCTAACATAATAAGTTGTTATTCCCATTTTTTTAGTCAATATAATATCTGTATAGGTCAATTTCCTTAATCTGACAGATACTGTTTTAGGGTGAGCTATTTTTTTTGTTACGCACCTTTGAAATCGGAAGTAGTGTATTTTATGATTTATAATGTAAGAACTTAATTAAAGAGCCAGATACAATAAAATTTTATGCTGTATCAAATGTAATGTATTTATAATTCTTCTTGTAAG
>JAYTXG010000233.1:0-3780 GCA_043743375.1 Sphingobacteriia bacterium | reverse complement strand
GGAAAGAGTACAGGAAAAAGAGGCGAAAAAGCAATGTTAGCAGATATGCAGTTTGTTTATGAAAGGCTTAAAGAAAAATATGATGAACAACATATACTTGTTTATGGAAGAAGTTTAGGAAGTGGTTTCGCTACAAAAATTGCAGCCGACAATACTCCACGTTACCTAATACTAGATGCGCCATATTATAGTTTTATAAAAGTTGCGGAAAGGTTCACTCCTTTTATTCCTCATCGACTCACATTACGTTTTAAATTACAAACCGATAAATGGATTAAAAAAGTAAATTGTCATACTTATATTATTCATGGCACGAAAGATTACTTAATTCCCATAAAACACAGCGAAAAATTACAACAATTTAATCCGCATAAAATCACATTGATACGTATTCATGGAGGCAAACACAATAACCTGCCCTCCTTTCCAGAATACCATAATTTTATCCGTGATATTCTAAAGTTTTAGTGTACAGTTTGAACCTATCTTTACAAAGTGAATCAACAATTATTACTAAAATGGATCAAATTAATTCTAGTTATTTATGCCATAATTGGCATAGCTCTATATCTTTTACAAGATCTTTTATTATTTCATCCAGTAGTAGTTCAAAAAGATAGTACTTACCACTTTAGTCAGCCTTATAAGGAATTGTTTATACCAATAGAGGAGGAAACAAATATCAATATTATACAATTTCCAGTGGTCGATTCTACTTCAAAAGGTGTAGTGCTTTATTTTCATGGCAATCGAACCAATATCAGCCGCTATGAACCTTTTGCTAAAAATTTTACTAAAAATAATTATGCAGTTTGGATGATTGATTATCCTGGATTTGGAAAATCAACTGGTAAAATGTCAGAAGAATTATTGTATCAACAAGCCTTACAGTTGTATAAACTGGCTAGGGTCAACTATCAACCTAATTCAATTATTATATATGGAAAATCAATTGGTACAGGTATAGCCTCACAACTTGCTTCAATAAGGGATTGCAAAAGATTAATACTAGAAACCCCCTATTATAGTTTGGTTTCATTGGTAAATACAATATTGTGGATGTACCCAGTAAAAAGAATGATTCATTACCAATTGCCTACTTATGAATATATTTCAAAAGTTACTGCACCAATCATTATTTTTCATGGAACCGATGATGGAGTAATCCCACTTAGTAATGCAAATAAATTAAAAAGTAAACTAAAACCATTGGATGAGTTTATAGTTATTGAAAATGGTAAACACAATAACCTCAACAGTTTCCCAATTATGCAACAAAAATTAGATAGTCTTTTAAACCAGTAATGTTTATCAATTTATTACTGTTCTTTTAAGGTTACATTTTTATTATTTACATTTAATATATGCATTACACCAATTTTCAAAGCAAAATTTTCTTCTTCATGACTCACCGGAAAATTAAAACATACTGGGTATTCGTAAGCTGAAATATGTTGAAGTATAATCTCTTCAACGCTCTGGCCGAATGGCCTCTCGGTATTTTTTGTATCAGAAAATTTGCCGATAATTAATCCACTAAGCTGATGCAACATTCCAGCTCGTTTTAATTGGATCATCATTCGATCAATATTATAAATGTACTCACCAATATCTTCGATAAATAATATTTTATTTTTTGTAATATAACTAGACTTTGATCCACATAAGTGAGCAATCAAAGCCAGATTTCCACCAACTAATTCGCCAATGCATTTACCAAGTCGGTTAAATAAATGTATATCTGTTTGATAATTTGTTTTTGTCCCTTTTAAAGCATTTTTTAAAGACTGAACATATATTTTATTAGCATTTCCATCATTAAAAGCATTGGCCATTGGCGCATGCAATGATGCAATTTTAATTTGCTGATGCAGGTGCCCGTGTAAAACGGTGATATCACTGAAACCGATAATCCATTTGGGGGTTTTTTTGAATTGTTTAAAATCGAGGATATCAATTATTCTACTTACACCATAGCCTCCTCGCCCGCACAAGATAGCCTTGATATTTTCATCATCCAACATGGCCTGAAATTCATTAAGCCGTTCTTCATCAGTTCCACTAAAATAAGTTTTAGATTTACTGCCAATTGTTTTTCCAACCATTACCTCATATCCCCAACTCTGAAGTGTGTGTATACAAGTTTGTACTTTTTTAGCTTCCATAAAACCAGCAGGACAAGTTATGCCGATAGTATCGCCTTTTTTTAAATAGGGTGGAATTGAAATCATACTTAAAACTAACTTAATTCGTTTAATGAAACTGTATCTTTTTGCACGGTTAGGCTGTGTTTAATTCCGCATTTTAATGCAAAATTATTTTTTTGATGACCTACCGGAAAATCGAAACAAATAGGATAATCAAAATCTGCTGTTCTTTCTTTCACAATTTGATAAATATCTCTTCCAAAAGGTGCATCAAGATTATCTGGTTTAATATTGGTAAAACTCCCCACAACTAATCCTTTCAATTGATTTAATTTACCTGAACGAAGTAGGTTACAAAACATCCTATCGATATTATACAATGGCTCTCCAACATCTTCTACAAATAAAATTTTTCCAATAGTATCAATTGAAGAAATGGAGCCATTCATATTCTCTAAAATTTTTAAATTGCCACCGACTAATAACCCCTCAGCCTCACCAATTTTATTATTTAAATTAGGTAAAATAGGATAATGTATTTTTTCGCCCGCTAATGCTTTTCTGATTGAGTTAATTGTTTCAATTTCGATAGGTTCTGCAATTAACCAATCCTTTGGAAAACTTCCACTCATTTTTGAGTGTAATGTAGCGGTATGATATACTTGGTGTATGTGGCTATGAAAAACGGTAATATCACTAAACCCAATTACCCATTTAGGATTTTTTTTGAACGATTTAAAATTGAGATGATCAATAATTCGAACAGCCCCATATCCACCAGTTGCACAAAGTATTGCTTTAATTGAAGAATTATCTAACATCAATTGAAAATCGGCTCTTCGTTCTTCATCAGTACCACCAAAAGTATTATCACGTTTACCAATTGTATTGCCGATGCGTATTTTATACCCCCAACTTTCAATCTGATTAATAGAAGATTGAATATCTTCCATGTTAGAAAATCCAGACGGACAAACAATTCCAATCGTATCCCCTTTTTGCAAATAGGGCGGAATAGTTATTCGATGAGGCCTTCTCGAATTATTTGAATTAGCTAATCCTGTAAGTGGCAACAACCCTAATCCAGCTAATTGAAGGAATGATTTTCTATGCATTATGGAAAGTACAAAATAATTATAATCTACCCAATTGCAATTATTATAACCCATTTGTACTACTTCGTTCCATTACGTACCTTTACCAACATGCATCTAATGCAATGAAAGTAAAATGAACCAACCCAAGAGATATTTGATCACCGCAGCCCTGCCTTATGCCAATGGATTAAAGCATATAGGACACCTTGCTGGTGCTTATTTGCCAGCCGATATTTATGTGCGTTATTTGAGGGCACAAAAACGTGATGTGGTTTTTGTATGCGGAAGTGATGAACATGGTACTGCAATTCCAATTCAAGCAACAAAAGAAGGAACTACCGCACAAGCCATTATTGATAAATACCATCCAATAATTGCACAGAACTTTAATGACCTAGGCATTTCATTCGATATCTATCACAGAACCAGTGACCCCCTGCACCATGAAACTGCTCAAGAATTTTTTGACACCCTCAATAACAATGGCGATTTGATTATACAGGAATCAGCGCAATACTTTGATGAGCAAGCACAAA
>JAYTXG010000232.1:0-3257 GCA_043743375.1 Sphingobacteriia bacterium | reverse complement strand
TAGTTGATAAAATGCGTGTTGACCATTGGTGCCAGGTTCGCCCCAAATTACTGGTCCTGTTTGATAGTTTACAAGATTTCCATTTCTATCAACATTTTTACCATTACTTTCCATATTACCTTGTTGAAAATAAGCGGCAAATCGGTGTAGGTATTGATCGTAGGGAAGTATGGCTTCACTTTGGGCACCGTAAAAATTGGTATACCAAATACCAACTAATGCCATCAGTACAGGAATGTTTTTCGAAAATTTTTCTGTTCTAAAATGATTATCAGCAACTGATGCGCCCTTTAATAATTGTTCAAAATTATCGTATCCAATAGTTAATGCGATTGATAAACCAATAGCGCTCCATAATGAATATCTTCCACCAACCCAATCCCAGAATTCAAACATATTTGCTTTATCAATACCAAATGCTGTTACGGCAGATTCATTGGTGCTAAGTGCTGCAAAATGTTTTGCTATGTGTACTTCTTCAACTGCATATTGTAAAAACCAATCACGAGCAGTATGTGCATTGGTCATGGTTTCTTGGGTAGTAAATGTTTTAGAAGCCACTAAAAACAATGTTTCTTCTGGGGTAATTTTTTTTAGCGTTTCTGCTATATGAGTTCCATCAATATTACTTACAAAATAAGTTTCAATTTCATCAAGCCAATAAGGCTTGAGTGCTTCAGTAACCATAACTGGTCCGAGGTCGCTGCCTCCAATTCCAATATTTACAATGTACTTTATTTTTTTACCAGTATAACCTTTCCATTTTCCGCTGTGAATCTTGTTACAGAATGATTTCATTTGATCCTGTACCTTTCTAATTTTGGGCATAATATCTTTTCCATCAACTAAAATGGGCATATCAGAAAAGTTACGAAGTGCAGTATGTAAAACAGAACGATTTTCGGTTTCATTAATTTTTAATCCAGCAAAAAGGTCGTGAATAGCATCTTTTAATTTACATTCTTCGGCCAATTGCAATAATAATTGCAATGTTTTTTGATTAATGATATTCTTTGAATAATCAAATACCATTTGATCTAAACAGAGCGAAAATTTGATAAAGCGTTCGGGGTCTGCTGCAAACAAATCTTTCATGTGCTTGCGGCTCATTTCATCTTCAAAATGTTTTTTTAATAAAAACCAGGCTTGTGTATTAGTAGGGTTAATTCTTGGTAACATATTTCAACTTAATCAATTGGAATTTAGGATTGTGAAGATAACTATATGCTTTCAATCTCCCTAATTGTTTGCGCAACCATATCTTCGGTAATATCCAAATGCAATACTATTCTAATTTGTGTAGGCGTCATAGCAATCGTTTTAATTCCTTTTTCGGCAAATAATATTTCTAGTTGTTTTGCTGTAAATTTTCCTTTTACTTCAAACAAAATAATATTTGTTTCAACGGGGTTGATGGTTCCTACAAAATCTTTTTTTCTTAATGCTTCTACAATTAATTGGGCATGCCGATGATCTTGTTCTAATCTTTCTATTTGATGTTTAATTGCATATAGTGCACCAGCAGCTATAAAACCAGCTTGGCGCATTCCTCCTCCAAAAACCTTGCGAATTCTTCTAGCTTTTTTTATAAAATCTTTATTACCCAGCAGCACACTTCCAATGGGAGCACCTAAGCCTTTGCTTAAACATATAGAAATAGAATCGAAAACATTTCCATAATCTTTGGCTTGTTCTTTTTTTGCAACAATGGCATTAAATAGCCTGGCACCATCCAAATGAAGTTTTAAATTATTTTGTGAACAAATATCCTTAATCAATTGAAAATCAACAAAATCATAACAAGTTCCACCGCCTCTATTTGCTGTATTTTCTAAAGAAACCAATGTGCTATTAGGCTTATGTACATCGTTCGGATTGATTGCATTTAACACCTGTTGGGCCTTAATTCTACCAAAATCACCTTCCAGTAATCTTACCGAAGCACCAGAATTAAAAGCAATACCTCCTCCTTCGTATTGATAAATATGACTTAAATTATCACAAATTACTTCATCGCCAGGTTGGGTATGGCATTTAATGGCAATCTGATTGGTCATGGTTCCACTTGCACAAAACAGGGCAGATTCCATATTAAAAATCTCCGCGGAATAGCGCTCTAGCTCATTTACAGTTGGATCTTCACCAAAAACATCATCTCCAACATTGGCGGAATGCATAGCATCTAACATGCCATTGGTGGGTTTTGTTAAGGTGTCGGAACGATAATCTATGATCATAGTTGCAAAACTGCCTATTTTTTCTAGATAAACTATCAATTTCCACAGAAAAAATAGTAAATTTGCACGCTTTCATCAATTTGGAAGAATTTAAGCTTCATTTACAGAATTTCTGAAACATTTGGAGTCTAATTGTCGTTATACTAAAAAGCAAAATTACACATGAGGCAACTCAAGATCGCAACGCAGATTACCAACAGAGATTCACAAGCAGTTGAGAAGTATTTACAAGAAATTTCTAAAATCCCAATGATCAACCCAGAAGAGGAAACTACTTTGGCGCAGAAGATTAAAATGGGAGATCAGAGAGCTTTAGATAAGTTGGTGCAAGCCAATCTACGTTTTGTGGTTTCTGTTGCCAAGCAATACCAGCACCAAGGGCTTTCTTTAAGTGATTTAATTAATGAAGGAAACCTCGGATTAATTAAAGCCGCACAGCGTTTTGATGAAACCAAAGGATTTAAATTCATTTCTTATGCTGTATGGTGGATACGTCAATCGATCTTACAAGCCTTGGCTGAGCAAGGTCGTTTAGTTCGTTTGCCTCAAAATAAAATTGGAACTTATAATAAAGCCAACAAAGCTTACATGGCTTTTGAGCAAGAGCATGAGCGAGAGCCCTCCACTGAAGAACTTGCGGAGATTCTAGAAATGAGTGAGACTGAGATCAATAATATTTTTCAAAGCAATACTCGTCACACTTCATTAGATGCTCCAGTACACGAAGCAGAAGATGTAGCTATGGGCGATTTATTAGAAGGGTCTGATGATACTGATGAAGATGTAATGAAAGATTCTTTGAGAGAAGAAATTAGAAGGGTTTTAAAGTCTTTGAGTCCGAGAGAAGCGGAAATTGTAAATGCTTATTTTGGTTTAGATGGTGAAAATGGGGTTACTATTGAACAAATTGGTATGAAATACGATCTTACCAAAGAGCGTATCCGCCAAATTAAAGAGCGTGCCATTAAACGTTTACAAAAAGCACGCTACAGCAATGCATTGAAAGCTTATTTAGGCTAA
>JAYTXG010000231.1:0-8854 GCA_043743375.1 Sphingobacteriia bacterium | reverse complement strand
AGTATATCGGCAATATATTAGTTGTTTGCATGTTATTAGTTATTCTTTCTCATTTAGTAAAGCGGCTTTTACTTCTTGTAACTTTGCTAATTGCTCTTTTGACACTTTTGGATAGTTGAATTTTAGTTTTTCAAAATGTTCAGTTATAATACCAGTAATGCACAATCTAGAAAACCATTTGTCATCAGCCGGTATTACAAACCAAGGAGCATAATTAGTAGATGTAGCTGAGAGCATTTGTTCGTATGCAATCATGTATTCATCCCAATGTTTTCTTTCTTTTGCATCCGTTAATGAAAACTTCCAATTTTTTTCGGGGTTATCTATCCTTTCTAAAAACCTTTTCTTTTGTTCATCTTTTGATAGGTTTAAAAATATTTTTATGATCATGGTTCCGTTTTCATGTAGGTTTTTTTCAAAACGATTGATTTGTTGATAACGAGTCTTCCAAAATTTAGAATCTATGTCTTTTATTGAATTGATATTAGGAAGTTTTTCATTGAGAATATATTCTGGATGTACTTTAGTTACCAAAACGTTTTCATAATGGGATCGATTGAAAATGCCAATTTCTCCCCTACTTGGTAATTCTTTATAATGCCTCCAAAAATAATCATGGTCTAGTTCTGTAGTGGTTGGTATTTTAAAAGAAGTTACTTTAACTCCTTGCGGGTTCAATCCACCCATAACGTGTTTTATAGCTCCATCCTTACCTGCAGCATCCATTGCTTGAAATACAATTAAGATACTGTATTCATCATGCGCATATAATTTATCTTGCATTTTAGCAAGATTTTTAATTCCATTTTGCAACATCAACTCACCTTCTTTCTTAGTAATTAGTTTTTGATTGTTATTCGTACTATAGTCTTTCTTTAATATTATCTTTTTGCCTTCAGGTACTTTTAAAGATTTAAGATACTTTAATGATTTATTTTTCATACTTTTTTTAAATAAATTTACACTTCAATTCTTTTTCTATTCGCTGAACTTATTTTAGCAACTTCTATAATTTGCATTATATTAATTCCATCTTGAGATGTAACAGGGGGTAAACTTTTATTAATAATCGCTTGATAAATTCCATCATAGAAATAGTAATAATTTCCTTGTAAGCTATTTACTTTTTTATTAATTAATTTACCATCAATTTCTGTATGTAACAATCCCATTTCTGAATCTGGTTCTTTTCCCCAATCTGTAAGATTTGGTTTTTTGTTGGCTAATAATGCAGCTTCTTGTATATCTGCTCTGCTTTTTATAAATGTTCCTTTTTTTCCGTGTACAATATAAGAGGGCATGGGCTCTCTAACCATTAAGCTGCTTTTTAATATTACCCTTAAATTTTTGTAAAATAATAGTAGATGAAAATAATCATCTACTAACGAAGCTGGTCTTAAGGTTCTTATGTCTGCAAATACATCTTGTGGCATTCCAAAAATTAATAAAGCCTGATCAATTAAGTGTGGACCTAGATCATTTAATAACCCTGCACCTGGGCCAGGAGTTTCTTTGTGTGATTTTGGACTTAATTCTATTTTGTATCTATCAAAATGAAATTCAGCTTCAATAATTTCGCCTAAATCACCAGCTTCAATAATATGCCTAACAGTACTAAAATCGCTATCCCATCTTCTATTTTGGTAAACAGATAGAATTAATTCTTTTGAATCAGCTAATTTTTTTAATTCTATTGCTTCAGCTAGTGTTGTTGTAAAAGCTTTTTCAACAACAACATGTTTTCCTGCCAAGAGCGCTTTTTTTGTGTACTCAAAATGAGTTTTTGTTGGTGTATTTACTACGACCAATTCAATTTCATCATCATTCAACACTTCTTCCAAAGATCGATAAATATGAATAGAAGGATAAAAAACTAATGATTCCTGTTTTGTTCTTTCTAAAATACCTTTTAATTCAAAGCCAACATGTAAAGAAATAAAAGGAGCATGGAATACTCTGCCCGACATTCCAAAAGAAAGAATAGCTGTTTTTATCATGATGTAACAGTATAATTATATATTAATTTTTCGATGCTTCATTTTGTTTTTCTCTTTCTTTCATTTTGTCTAAATAACTAACGCCATCGGTAATCCATTTTTCCGCAGGCTTACCTAATAAATAATGGTCAAACCATTCTTTTTGTCTTTTTTGATAATCTATTTGATTTTCTTTTTTGGCTAAACTATGATTTTCATCTGCATAAACCAACATTACATGTGGTTTCTCCATTCTTCTCATAGTACCATACATTTCAATACCTTGATGCCAATCTACAGCACCATCTTTATCTCCAAATGCAACTAATAATGGAGCTTTTATTTTACTTGCATTAAACATTGGAGAGTTACGAATATGTGCATCAGTTCTATCGTACCATGGGCCATCAAATCTACCCTGACTGGTTTCAAAAATTTTCTGATCCGGAGTTCCGCTATTCCAATAAATAGAAACCGACATACTTATTAAATCAGTTAAAGGAGCACCAGCACAAGCTGCTTTAAAAATATCTGTTTGAGTAACTAAGAATGATGTTTGATAAGCTCCCCAGCTATGGCCAAAAATTCCTACTTTATTAACATCTATCATTCCTGTTTTTATTACTTCTTCAACCGCTGGTATTACACAGTTAACAGCACCCATTCCCGGATCATTTGTTTCATAAACTATATCTGGTTGAAATATAAAGTAACCATTGGTAGTATAATTGGTGGTATTATAAGCTCTTCTAGTTCCAGGTGATACATAGCCATGTACTCCATTGGATAATATTTCATAGATGTATACGATCATAGGGTATTTTTTCCCAGCTTCATAGTTAGCAGGATAGTAGAGAGCGCCTTGCATTTTTTTACCCAATTTATTGGTATAACTAATTAATTTACTTTTTCCCCAATAATAATTCTGTTGTTGAGGATTGGTACTAACTATCTTTTTTTCGTTAGTAAAATTATCGTCTACATATAGTTCTGGCGATAAATCGTAATCTTGTTTTACATAGCTGAATGTATTGGCATCTTTGGCTTTGGTTAATCTGCTAATGAAAAGATCTTGGAAAATTAATTGACTTGCTTTTCCGTTTTCAAATTTATAGTAACCATATTTTTTAGTTTTATCACCATAAGCCGAAAAATAAATTGGTTGAGCATCATCAATATATTGCTCTTCAAAATCTACTCTATTTACTCTAAATACGATCTCTTCTTTTTCACCTTCTGTAATTTTGCGAGACCCAGACCCGTCAGGCTTTACAGCCCAAATATTGTATTCGTCATACAATAAAATTTCTTTATCTCCTTTAAACCATCCGCCCACACCAAATGGAGGTTTTGAAGCAGGATGATCATCTCTAGTATTCCAAAAATTGGTTTTAATTGCGTCTGTAATATTTATATTTTTTTCAGTTTCAATATCTAAACAATACCAACTCTTATCCTTAAAATAATATAGATATTTACCATCAGGTGAGGATTGAGGGCCAGTATAAAAGCCGTCAATCATTTTTGTCATCGATAATTTTGGATTACCTGTTTTTGTATTAATTAAGCTGTAGTCTGCATAATCTTCTTTAAATGCTGGTTTATATTTTTTATCGGTTGATGTAATTGCATATTTTTGATTTCCTGTTAATAATGCATCAGGCTGTTGATTATTAGCTAGTTGATAAAAACTATTATTTTCAAGATTCCAAACTGACAATAAACTAGCTTCTTTATCTAGTGTATAAGTTACTTTTTGACGAGGTTGCATTTCAGGATCTTTCCAATGCCAAATATCTACTGCTGCTAATTTATCGTCCGCTTTTATAATTGACTTTCCAGCCAATGTTTTGCTGCTGTCTGATTTTACCTTTAAACTGTCTGTTACTTTTGAACTGTCTGTTACTTTTGAATCGTCTTTTTTTGGTTTATTGGTCCAAGTTTTAAGGCCAAAGAAAACAGCACTTAAATCGTCACTCAACTTAATACTCGATCCATTATAAATACGCATACCAGTAGGGAACTCTTTTATAGTTAATGGGTCAAAAGTTTTTAATATTGATGAAGGCACTTTAGTTGATTGTGTGTAACAATAAACTATAGCATTTTCTTCTTCAAATAGATCTTTTCTAAAAGATTTGTAAAATGCCAATCCTTCACCTTCTTTAGACCAGCTAAGTTTCGAAAATTTTAAAGTATCACTCGCAATTACTTTGAGCGTATAGCTGTTTAAATTAAATAATTCTACTGTATTGCCTGCGGTATTTGCAGCTTCAATAATATACGCAAGCATAGTGCTTTTTTTGTTAAATGCATATTCGGTAACATTCCCGATAGTTCTAGTGCTACTATCGCTCAAATTTTTTAATAATAGAACAGCTCCTTTTTCTTTATTTTCTTTAGGGGGAGCTAAATAGGCAACAAGAAATTTTCCGTTTTTTGAAAACCCAAATTTAGTTACGTTGCTCACTACTTCTTTTTTACCTGTTTCAAGATTTAGCAATCCCATTTTATATTCAATTGGTTTATTTTGATCACGCAATTTTTCTGCATCCTTAAACGGCAATCCAATTCTATAAGCTACCCATTTATTATCTTTAGAGAACTCAGGGTTACTCGAAAATTCTAATTTGAATACTTTATTAGTAATTCTATTAGTAATAAACATTGTATCATTATCTTCTACAATTACTATTTGGTAAGCTACCCAAACTCCATTTGGAGAAAGATCACTGGAGCCAATGCTTTGCCATTTGCCATAATTCTCTGGAGTTAAATTCTTTTTTTGTCCCATTGCACTTATTGTAACAATGCCTAAAAGAAGAAGAAGAAGCGAGAGTTGTTTGTACATAATTGGAATTTTTTGTTAAATTAATGAATTAACTTAAAATTTTCATTTTTAAATTTAATGTTGATGACGTATTTTCAAGAAAAATTAAAGAAATTGTCGCATTTGCCAGAACGCAGTGAAAAAATCTGTTTGAATTGTAATGCTATTCTTGAAGGGAGATTTTGCCATGTATGTGGGCAGGAGAATGTTGAGCCTCGTGAAACTTTTTGGAAAATGCTTACTCATTTTGTTTTTGACCTTTTCCATTTTGATGGTAAGTTTTTTAGCACTTTAAAGTTTTTATTGTTTAAACCAGGGTTTTTATCGCAGGAGCATTTAAAAGGAAGAAGAGCCGATTATTTGCATCCAATACGTATGTATGTTTTTACCTCTGGTTTTTTCTTTTTGATTTCCTTTAATTTCTTTCAGAATAAACAATCTATTATCAATATCAACCAAACTACATCCCGAACAGTTGCCAATGATATAGAAGAATTGAACGCTAAAAAGATGCAATTGGGAAAGTCCAAAGTGGGTTTAAATAAACTCTTTTCTAAAAAACAAAGCGACTCTTTGCAAGCAATCATTAATCAAATTGACAGTGACATATTGATTTTGAAGCTCGATTCTACCAAGAAGGGCAAAGTAAAATCTTTAAACCAAGAACAAAAAAGCAACATCGTTATTGGTAGAGATACTATTCGATATAGCACTTTAGCCCAATACGACTCAATTCATAATAAGTTACCATTATCAGACCGAAAAGATTTTTTTAGTCATAGGTTTACTCGACAGTGGTTGTATCTAAATGAAAAATACAATCATAATATTATAGAAATTAAAAATGCTGTAGTAGAATATTTTTTACATGCTATACCAAGTTTATTATTTGTTTCTTTACCCTTATTTGCTTTTGTATTGTATATATTATATTGGAGCCGCAAGCAATATTTTTATTCGGATCATTTAGTGTACATGCTACATTTATATTGTGCTTTCTTTATTTTTATTTTTAGCTCATTGGTATTGAGTAGTATAATAGCATTGTTTAACGAATCCATTTCTGAATGGGTGAGCAGATTTTTTAAATTGATATTGTTATTTTATTGGTATAAATCAATAAGACATTTTTATGCGCAATCAAGAAGAAAAAGCATCTTAAAATTTATTATATTACTCATTGCTAATTTATTTTTATTAATGCTTTTATTTATTGGTTTCTTTATTTTCTCTTCAATGACTATTCACTAAATTTATGGAAACAAAAGCTGCTGCATTTTTGCGATTGGTTAAAATTATGGATGAATTGCGCGAACAATGCCCTTGGGATCGAAAGCAAACCATTCATTCACTTCGTATCTTAACAATAGAGGAAACCTATGAATTGGTTGATGCTATTGATCAAAATGACTGGAAAGGAATAAAAGAAGAGTTAGGCGATATATTACTGCATTTATTGTTTTATGCTAAAATAGGTGCAGAACAAAACCAGTTTCAGTTAGAAGACATTATTAATGGAATTGCTGATAAATTAATTAATCGGCATCCTCATATATATGGAGATGTAAAAGTTAATAATGAGGATGACGTGAAAAGAAACTGGGAGCAGATTAAATTAAAAGAAGGAAAAAAATCTGTGTTAGAAGGAGTGCCAGCTTCTTTACCAGCTATTGTAAAAGCGGTAAGAATTCAAGAGAAATCGAAACAGGTTGGTTTCGAATGGGAGAATAAAGAGGATGTTTGGAAAAAAGTAGAAGAGGAGTCCAATGAACTTAAAGAAGCCATTGAAGCTAATGATCAAGAAGAAATAGCTGCTGAATTTGGAGATTTATTATTTAGTTTAGTAAATTATGCACGGTTTTTGCATATAGATCCAGAAGCTGCATTGGAAAAAACCAATCGTAAGTTCATTAATCGCTTTCAACAAATGGAAATTATTGTTGGGCTTGAAGGGAAAAGCTTAGCTGACTTAACACTTGAAGAAATGGATGCGATTTGGAACAAAGTAAAAAAAATAAAATAGTTGATTAATAGTATTCGCAAATTGGTATTTAAGAATGGTTATTTAATCATCATAGCAGCGTGGCTATACACGATCTCTTTCATTTTCACAAATTACTGGAGTTATCATGCCAGTCCAGAGAAAGTAAAATCAACTCTAGAGCAAAGTATACATCAAGAAGAGCAAAAAATTAATCAGTTATTTACAGACACTCTTTTAATCGAAGAACTACTTAATCATAGTTCAAAAGAAGCCTCGCTTAGCGTTGAAGCCTTTTTTTTTGGAGTATTTATTTACAGTAATGATAGTTTAGGTAATGCTGTAAATCTTTATTGGAGCACCAATAAAATGGAAGTTCCAGCTAGTCAATTAAAAATGTCAGCTGATGAACAATTTTATGCCAATTCAAATGGCAGTTTTGTAGTTTTTAAAAAAGTGCATAAAATAAGAGGAATCAAATACTCTATTTATGCAGTATTGCCTGTATTTTATTCCTATTTTATTCAAAATAAATATTTTCATTCAGATTTTACAGCTTATCCTGAATTGGGTGAACAGTATGAGCTCAGTACAGATTCTAATTCATTACCAGTATTTAGTAATAGTGGAAATTATTTATTTAGTATGGATTTGAAAGTAGGTAAAGAATTTATTTCTTACGACTCTATCACTATTCTTTTGAGAATTGTTGCGGTATTATTTTTATTCATTTTTTTGCATGTTGTTGCTTTAGAACTAGTAATTGCTGTTGATTTCAAAAGCGGTTTTTTATTTTTAATCATATCTGTAGTATTACTTAGAATACTCGCATATTCAATTAATTTTCCTTTCGAATATAGTAAACTACCTTTATTTGATCCAAGTATTTATGCGTCAAATTTTTTGCACCCATCTTTAGGCGACTTATTCATCAATTCAGTAATCGTTTTTTTTGTACTGCTTTTTTATCGAAATAATTTTAAGGGAAGGAATTCAGTAATGCACATAATTGCCAAAAGCAAATATAAAATTCTTGTGCTTTTTATATTCACTATTTCATGTTTCATATTAATAAGTATTATTCAAAGCCTTGTATTAGATGCAAAAATATCATTTGATGTAACTAATATTTTTAGCTTGAATATTTACAGTATTATTAGTTTTGTAATACTTTGTTTTTTGGCACTTATATTTTTCTTACTTTCTCAAATTCTGCTTCGTTCAATTATTCAACATACTAAATTTGACTTTAACCTGTTTATTCCTGTTATTATTAGTGGAGGTTTTTGTATTTATTTTATTGTAGCATCATCTAATATGGGTCTTTATTTAGCCGTATTAATATGGCTAATCATCTTCTTAACCATTTTTCAATTTAGAAAGGCTGATATTAATTTGCCACTTGTAAAATCTCCATTCTTTATTTTTTGGGTCATGATTTTTGCAATGTCAATAGCTGCAATAGTGGTTATTCAGGCTAAATCAATTGAACTTGAACAAAGGAAAAGAATTGCTGAGAAACTGGCGATACAAAGCGATCCATCAGGCGAAAATTTATTGAATATAGCGACTACAAATTTTGATAACGATTTTTTAGAAAAAAATTTCAACAGATTTGTAAAAGGAGAATTAAGTAATAAGTATTTTAAGGATAGCCTAATTAACCAAAATTTTTCTGGATATTTAAATAAGTTTGATACACGGATTTACACTTTTGATAGCTTGTATCATCCATTATTTAATGAAGATTCACTTAATTATGCTTCTTTAAAAACAATAGTGCTAAATCAAGCCATAGAAACGGAAGCGCCTGGCTTATTTCGATTTGAAAAAAGTAGAGAAGGAATTAGTTATATTTTTCAAAAGAGCATATATAATTCTAATCGAACTATTGGGTATTTATTTGTTTTGCTCAAATCCAAACGGTATAAGAGTGAGACATTATATCCAGAACTATTTACACAATCTCAGGATGTTGTAGCTGATTTACGGAATAATTATGCCTATGGTATTTATTTTGATGGGAAAATTATTAATCATTTCAACAATTATAATTTTCCGTCCCTA
>JAYTXG010000230.1:0-3140 GCA_043743375.1 Sphingobacteriia bacterium | reverse complement strand
AAGCTCGAAACATTTTTCCAAAAATCACTGGTAGGTGCATTTGGATTGATGTTCCTCACCATATCTACTTCCCATTGACCCTGCGAAAAAACAAATTGGATCAATAATATACAAACAACACTAAAAAATAATTTTTTATTCATTTTTATATTTTCTAATTATACAATGACGCTCCTACAAACTTTTCAAACTCTCTTCAATCATTACAATTCTAGCTTCAGAATCGGATTGCTTTTTTCTTTCTAATTTAATGATTTCAGTTTTGGCATTTGCTACAAATTTTTCATTACTTAATTTTTTCATAACTGAAGCCAGAAAGTTTTGTTCGTATACCAAATCTTTCATTAAACTATCTCGCATTGTTGCGGTATCCAACTGTTTTTCGGCTTCTATAAAAAATTTGTCTTTTTCTACATTCACCATTATAGTATTTGCTACTGAAACATCGGTATACAAAATAGTGGCGGCATTAACTTGCTTCTTTAGTATGGTCTGAATTCCTTTATAAGCCGTTATATTATTACTTTGTATATGCAATTGAATACTTTCTTTTGGCTTAACTTGGTTTTTATTTCTTGCATCTCTTAAGGCAGTAACTACTTGCTTTAATAATTCCCCCGACGCTAAAATAGTTACATCTACTGTATTGATTGGAGCATATTGTTTTACACAAAGATCATCTTGTTGTTCTTTTAACAGATGATAAATTTCTTCAGAAATAAATGGCATGAATGGATGCAATAGTTGCATCAGCTTTTCAAAATAACCAATGGTTTTATGGTACACTGCTGCATCAATAGGTTGCTCAAATTCTGGCTTAATCCATTCTAAATACCAACTACAAAAATCATCCCATATTAATGAATAAAGTGTTTTGAGTGCTTCACTTAATCTAAATTGTGTAAGTAGTTCATCTACTTCAATACTCACTTTATTTAAGCGATGCTCAAACCAATCAATTGCAAATCTCTCTGTTGAAATGTTAAGTGTGGTAGCATTGCTATCTTCAATTCTTAACTCCCACATTTTTAATAATTTCAACGCATTCCACAATTTATTATTAAAATTTCTTCCTTGTTCTAATGATGATTCTTCAAATAAAATATCGTTGCCTGCTGGTGATGCAATCATAATTCCAAAACGTACAGCATCGGCTCCATATACATCTATCAATCCGAGTAAGTCGGGCGAGTTACCCAAGCTCTTACTCATTTTTCTACCTTGTTTGTCTCTTACAATTCCTGTGAAGTAAACATCTTTAAAAGGTTGCTCTTGCTTGTATTCATAGCCCGCCATGATCATTCTTGCTACCCAAAAGAAAATAATTTCTGGTGCTGTAACTAAAGTATTTGTAGGATAATAATATTTTACTTCTTCATTATCCGGATTAGATAATCCCTTAAATACTTCAAAAGGCCAAAGCCAACTCGAGAACCAAGTATCTAAACAATCTTCATCTTGTTTTAAATCGCTTAAAGAAAATCCTGTTCCTGGAATCTGTTCATTTATTTGTAACAAAGCCATTTCAGGGGTTTTGGCAACAGCAAAAGTTCCATCAGGTGCATACCATGCTGGTATTTGATGACCCCACCATAATTGCCTACTAATACACCAGTCTTTTATATTCATCATCCAATGGCGGTACAAATTTTTAAACTTTGCAGGATGAAAATGAATGTCGTCATTCATCACAGCGCTCAATGCTGGGATTGCCAAATCTTTCATGCTTACCCACCACTGTAAACTCAAACGTGGTTCTACCACTACATCTGTTCTCTCACTAAATCCAACTTGATTGGTGTATTCTTCAATTTTTTCAATATTCCCGGCAAGCTCTAAATCCTTTACTATTTTTTTGCGAACTTCAAATCTATCCTCTCCAATATACAACTGCGCAGCAGCACTCATGGTGCCATCATCATTCAAGGTATCAATGATCTCTAAATTATATTTCTGTCCTAATTGATAATCATTCACATCATGCGCAGGAGTAACTTTTAAAGCACCAGTACCAAAATCGAGTGTTACATATTCATCGGGAATTATTTTAATTTTTCTTTTTATAAGTGGCACATAAGCATACTTACCATGTAAGTGTTTGTAACGTTCATCATTTGGATTTACACAAATTGCAGCATCTCCTAAAATGGTTTCTGGGCGTACAGTTGCAACAGTAATATAATCTTGCGAATCGGCTAATAAATATTTTACATAATACAATTTACTTTGCACTACTTTATAAATCACTTCTTCATCACTCAATGCAGTCTTGGCTTTCACATCCCAATTAATCATTCGCTTACCTCGATAAATATGTCCCTTTTTATATAGGTCGATAAAAACACTAATTACAGCATCATAATATTCGGGGTCCATGGTAAATGAAGTACGATCCCAATCTAAACTGCAACCCATTTTGCGAAGCTGCTGTAATATAATCCCACCATACTTTTCTTTCCATTCCCATGCATAGCTTAAAAATTCATCTCTCGATAAAGATGATTTAACAATGCCTCTCTCTCGCAACATAGCTACAACTTTGGCTTCTGTAGCAATTGATGCATGGTCGGTTCCCGGAACCCAGCAAGCATTCTTTCCTTGCATTCGCGCCCTACGAATTAATATATCTTGAATGGTATTATTTAAGCAATGACCCATGTGTAAAACTCCTGTTACATTGGGTGGTGGCATTACAACTGTATATGGTTCTCGATCATCTGGTTTACTCGAAAAATAATTTTTTGATAACCAAAGTTCGTACCATTTAGATTCTATGGGAGTAGGTAAGTAATTTTTGCTCAGTTCCATATTTTTGCCAGTAAGTATTGTTAGTAGCTTTTAGATGATAAAGGTGCAAATTTAAGGAATCGGTGGCGATTACTGCGTGGCAATCAATTCAGACTTGTCTGCTATAATTTCTGTAATACCAGGAGATTTGATCATCTTACCAATAGTTTGCATTGGGTTACAAACTTTAAGATTAGTATTTATATTAAGTTGATTAACTTCTTCACATATAGTATTACTCATTAATCTAACCGCTTTATCGTGTGCATTGCATGATACCATAGAGGAAATAACTACCATCAAAGCAATAATTGGAATTATTTTAACTTTATATTTATGATTCATCAACACAA
>JAYTXG010000229.1:0-2995 GCA_043743375.1 Sphingobacteriia bacterium | reverse complement strand
TGCCAATTTCGGTAAAACTTCATTGTGTTAAATTATATGAAACCCCTCGTATTTATGTTGAATATTTTGGCGGATAAGTCTGTTAGTTTATTCATTTTATATTTCTTTTAAACAAAATGCCCTCTAATTGGTTATTGTATTATTAAACTGGTATGATTTTGGCTTAATTACATAATATTAAATTTTGTTGTTAATTTTATAACTTCCTAATGTATGAGACACTTGATCAGCACACTTCTGAAACAGTACTTTACATATTACAATTGAATCAATAAAAATTGATAAAAAGCATGTAGGTGTGCGTGCAAAATTAAAGCTCATTTTAAATGAATAGCAAACGAATATCTGTGTTCCGTAAAGAACATTTTAATGCAGCCCATCGCTTACACAATCCCATTTTTTCCATTGAAAAAAATAAGGAAGTGTATGGATTGTGTAATAATGAAAACTATCATGGTCACAATTATGAATTGATTGTGCAAGTTACAGGCGAGATAGATGCAAACACTGGATATGTAATGGATTTAAAAAAATTAAGTGACTTAATAAAAGCCGAAATATTAAACAAATTTGATCACAAAAATTTAAACCTAGATACAATTGAATTTAAACAGCTAATACCTACTGCTGAAAATATTGTAGTAGTATGTTATGACTTGTTAAGAGCTAAATTGGAAAATAAACTTGACTTAAAAATTAGATTATATGAAACAGACAGAAATTATGTCGAATACCCGTCTTAATGGCGATACGATTGAATTTACAGAATCGATGATGGACGAAATAGGGGATAACCACATAACTACTTCAGCAGACACACCGATGCTATCAACTGCGTTTGATAAAACAGACGAAGAGAAAATTATACTTATACAAGAACATTTTAAAGCCATTATGGAAGTGATGGGCCTTGATCTATCAGATGATAGTTTAAAGGGTACTCCAAAGCGAGTTGCTAAGATGTACGTTAAAGAAGTATTTAGCGGATTAAACCCTGCTAATAAGCCAGCAATTGCTTTATTTGAAAATAAATACAAATACAATGAAATGTTGGTAGAGAAAAACATTTCATTTTATAGTAATTGTGAACATCACTTTGTTCCAATTATTGGTAAAGCCCATGTTGCTTACATTAGTAACGGAAAAGTAATTGGTTTAAGTAAATTAAATCGTTTAGTACAGTATTTTGCAAAAAGGCCTCAAGTACAAGAGCGCTTAACTGTTCAAATTGCAAAAGAATTACAATCTGCTTTAGGAACCAATGATGTTGCCATTGTTATTGATGCTAAACATTTATGTGTTGCTAGTAGAGGAGTAGAAGATAATACCTCTTCAACTATTACTTCGTTTTATGGTGGTAAATTTAAAGAGGAGAAACGAAAAGAAGAATTTCTTCGTTACCTTGAACTCAAAACTGAGTTTTAAATAAAATTGGTAACTATGTTAAAACATGCTTTTGTTTTTCCAGGGCAGGGTGCACAGTTCTCTGGAATGGGGAAAAACTTATATGAAGCTAATGAATCTGTAAAAAAGTTATTCAACAACGCAAATCAAATTTTGGGATTCAGTATAAGTGAAATAATGTTTCTTGGTACAGATGAAGAATTAAAACAAACCAATATAACTCAACCAGCAATTTTTTTACATTCTGTAGCTGCTTTTTATACAATTGAAAATGCTAATCCTGCAATGGTTGCTGGGCATTCCTTGGGAGAGTTTTCTGCCTTAGTTGCAAACGGCGCCTTAAGTTTTGAAGATGCTCTGCGTTTAGTAAGTATTCGGGCCAAAGCTATGCAGAAAGCTTGTGAATTAAATCCGTCTACAATGGCAGCCATATTAAATTTGCCAGATGAAAAAGTAGAAGAAATTTGTGCAGCTATTTACAAAGAAACTGGCGAAGTAGTAGTTGCGGCAAACTATAATTGTCCGGGTCAATTAGTCATTAGCGGTTCTATTAAAGGCATCGATATTGCATGCATTAAAATGAAAGAAGCTGGTGCTAAACGTGCCCTAGTTTTACCGGTAGGAGGTGCTTTTCATTCTCCATTGATGGCTTCTGCAAAAATAGAATTAGCTGCAGCAATTGAATCAACTCAATTTAATGAACCTACCTGCCCAGTATATCAAAACGTAGTTGCTAAAGCAGTAATTGATCGTTCTGAAATAAAAAACAATTTAATTGAGCAACTTACAGGTGCAGTTAAATGGACTCAAAGTATCCAATCGATGATAAATGATGGAGCAACAATTTTTACAGAATGTGGCCCTGGAAAAGTACTACAAGGATTGATCGGAAAAATTGGGGGATCCGCAATTGTAATTGAAGGAGTTAGTTAAGCCCTATTGCTGCTAACACATTTGCATCCCAAGCCGGTATTCCTATTCTATTATTATTGGGGTAGCTAGTTAATCCAAAAGATTCATCATAATCCCAAACAGCCCAACCCATTTTATATTTAGTGAGCACATTTCTCATATCTTGTAAGTACCTAGTTCGGCTATCTGCAGGCGCATAAACCTTGTACACACCAAACTCATTACAAATAACTGGAACCTTATTTTGATTACTCCAATTATACACCTGTTTAACTGCATAATTTAATGAGTCGGCATTGTATTGTTGGCTACCATACCAATTAATTAAATATTTTATTTCAGAATTTGGAGCACTTGCCGCTAACGAAGAAACATTTTGTGGCGTGCCAGGATAAGGAATTGATTTTAATTTATCATAAGGATTACCTGCCCAAGATGCACCTTGATGAGTAAAAACAAAAGGTTCATACAAATGAAAATTGTAAATTATATTTTTATATAAATAAGGTTTCATAAAGGAAAGATCATACCAGCTATTCCAATTTTCTGCTCCTGCAATAATATAATGATTGGGAGTTGCTTCTCTAATAGATTGAATAATTTGACCTTGAAACGGTGCCCACCAACTTTTATCAATGCCTGCTACACTTTGTGCCGCTCCAACATGTGGTTCATTAAA
>JAYTXG010000228.1:0-2133 GCA_043743375.1 Sphingobacteriia bacterium | reverse complement strand
TTTCGGGGTTTATCTTGTCCATATTATAAAAAACAAGTTAAAGGTAATGATTGATGTGGTTTTCTGATTATTTGGACAAGAAATAACTGTATTTTTAAGCGATTTTATGTGCAGATTAACCCATTTTCATATTATTTGCTTAACCACACTCTTTTCATCTTTTTGTAATGACCTGACTGCTCAGCCCGGTTCAACCATAAATTTGGTTAAACCAGATAAATACCAAAACAGAAAACTTCCATCTGAAAAAACAGGAGATAAGAAATTTAGTGTAGCAAAACGACTATATAACAATACTGTAAGTCATTACAATTATTATTTTAATGCAAACAATAAATTAAATGAAATTATTCAAAAAGCAATTGAAGTTCATATAGACGATTATACCGAAATGCTTTCATTTTATAATTACAGTTTAAATGAAACATCAAGTGGCCAAATTGATACTGTAATTAAGAAATGTACTGCAGCCATTTTGTTGCACGATCTTAGAAGCGATTGGGTAGATAGAACCTATCTTTTATTAGGTAACGCTTACATGCATCGAAAAGATTTTGATTCTGCAGCAATGGTATTTCAATTTATTAATTATGCATTCTCTCCAAAAGATGATGGATATGATATTCCCATAGGAAGCAATGAAAGTAATACTAGCGGAGTATTTTCCATTTCGACCAATGAAAAAAGAAATATTTGGAAAAATATTTCATCAAATCCACCTGCCAGAAATGAAAGTTTTTTATTCCAAATTAGAAATTATATTGAACAAAATAAATTAGCTGAAGCAGAAGCGTTATTAGAAATTATACGAATAGATAAACTTTTTCCGGAAAGACTAAAAACAGACTGGTATGAAATGGAAGCATATCTGCAATACAATCGTCAGAATAATGACAGTGCAGCATTTTATATAATTAAATCATTAAACAACACTAACACAAAACTTGCAAAAGCAAGGTGGGAGTATCTTGCAGCCCAGCTACTTGAAAAATCAGGTAAAGATGCTGAATCTATTATTATGTACGAAAAAGCCATTCAACATACAACTGATCCGATAATGGAAGTATATTCAAGATTAAAAATTGTAAGCTTATCTGCAGAAAATAAACCCAATGCATTACAAGAAAATTTGAACCAGTTATTGGCATTGGCAAAAAAAGATAAATATGCCGGGTATCGTGATATCATATATTATGCTGCCGCCGAATTAGAATTAAAAAGAACAAATTTTCCAATTACAGAAAAATACTTGCTTAAAAGTGTTGAAACATCAGAAAATAACGAATCTCAAAAACAAAAGAGTTATCTCCTACTAGGGAGCGTTTCGTATTCTGCAAAAAAATATATTAAGGCTGCAGGGTATTTTGATAGTATTCAAATTTCTTTCTTAAAAGAAGTAGATCAAGAAAAAGTAAACAACCGAAAGCCTTCTCTGGATACAATTGCAGCTAATTTTTTAATAATTAATAGAGAAGATAGTCTACAAAGAATTGCAGCAATGCCAATTGGTGAACGAGTATTATTTTTAAAAAATAAACTAAAAAAACTACGAAAAGAAAAAGGGTTAAAGGAAAATGATACTGAATTTTTTTATGGGGGTGAACTTCCTACAAATGTTGTTGATGACATTTTTAAACCATCAAATTCAGACTTTTATTTTGCGAGTAGTTCATTAAAAACCAAAGGAGTAAGTGAATTTAAATTAATATGGGGCAATAGACCAAATATAGATAATTGGAGAAGAAAGTCTGCAATTGACCGAGCTTTTAATACAACATCCGAAATTACTCAGGATGTTGTAATTAAAACTAATTCAAAAGAAACAGAAAGTGTTGAATTAAGTATGGAGGCGCTTTCAAAAGATCTTCCAACCGATATAGAAAGAATCAATGCTTCAAATACAAAAATATTGAACTCATTAATGAGTAATGGCTATATTTTTCAATATTATTTACAAGACTGCATTGCCGCTGTTGATACTTATGAAGAAATATTAAAACGTTTCCCATTAGACGCTCCTTCTGAAGCACTCATTTTTCATTTAAACTATTGTTATAATAAAGTTGGGGCATACGGTAAAGCAGACTCTTTAATTAAAGTGCTGAATAATCAATATCCTAATGGCAAATTCAC
>JAYTXG010000227.1:0-2163 GCA_043743375.1 Sphingobacteriia bacterium | reverse complement strand
TTTAATTCCTTTGTTTTGATTGGCACCAAAAATCATTGGTTTACCATGTTCTAAAAACAAACACTCTTCTTGCTTTGTTGATTTTTCAGTGAATATTTCAAAAGCACCATCATTAAAAATATTACAGTTCTGATAGATTTCTAAAAACGAGGAACCCTTATGAGCATTGGCTCTTGTAAGCATAAACTGAATATGCTTCGGATCTCGATCCATAGTGCGACCAATAAAACTTGCGTCGGCACCCATTGCTAATGCCAAAGGATTAAAAGGATGATCAATACTTCCGAATGGCGTGCTCTTGGTAATTTTATTTTCTTCCGAAGTGGGTGAATATTGTCCTTTGGTTAAACCATAAATTTGGTTGTTGAACAATAAAATATTTACATCAAAATTTCTTCTTAATAAATGAATTGTATGATTTCCACCAATGCTTAATCCATCTCCATCTCCAGTAACAATCCATACACTTAATTCAGGACGAGCAGCTTTTAATCCACTTGCTACAGCAGTTGCCCTACCATGAATGCTATGCATTCCATAAGTATTCATATAATAGGGGAAACGGCTACTACATCCAATTCCACTAATTATAGCGATGTTTTCGCGAGGTACACCAATGGTTGGCATGATTTTTTGCACTTGTGCAAGAATTGAATAATCGCCACAACCTGGGCACCAACGTACTTCTTGGTCGGTAGCAAAATCTTTTGGTGTTAAAGCGGGTTGGGTTAATGTTGTGTTACTCATGCTATTTTATTTTATCTTCAATTATAAATTGTCAATCTGATAAATTTTAATGCCTCTTTAAATTTCAGATTTTTGTAATTCTTCCCAATATTCTGCAGCTCTTCTTGTATGAGGTATAACGATTGTTCCACCTACAATATTAGCTACAGCAAAAATTTCATAAAGTTCTTCTGTATTTACTCCAAGCTCAAAACTTTTTCCTAAATGATATTTAATACAATCATCACAACGCAATACCATGCTAGCCACTAAGCCAAGCATTTCTTTTGTTTTTTTATCTACTGCACCTTCTTCGTAGGTATTGGTATCGAGGTTCCAAAGCCTTTTCATTACCAAATTATTCTTACTCAGAATTACGTCATTCATTTTTTCTCGATACTCATTAAATTCATTCACCAACTCACTCATACTATTACATTATATTGTAAAAATACAAAAGCAGTGCTTTGCACGCCCAAATTATTTGTATTTTGCCAACCTAAATCTCGTTTTATGACAAAATTTATTTTCTTTTTACTCATTCCCTTTATTGGATTTGGCCAAAATAATGGCAATTTGATAAAGATTACCGATATGTTGAAGATAAAACAAATGAGCGGATTGAGCATCAGTCCAGATGGCAACAAAGCAGTTTTTGTTTTAAATAGTATTGAACCAGAAGGCGATAGTAAGCTAGAATTTAAATACAATAATCAGTTATTCATTGTTCCGATGGATGGCTCTTCTGCCCCAAATGCTTTAACCAATAAGGAAAGCGCGGGTCAACCTGCATGGAGCCCCAACGCTAAGCAACTGGCTTTTGTAAGAGCCGTTGAAGGAAAACCACAAATATTTTTATTGTCATTTGATGGAGGAGAACCAACACAGTTAACCAAATTTAAGTACGGTGCTGGTGCGCCCAAATGGAGCCCCGATGGTAAAAAGATATTATTTACTACTTCTGTACCTTTAAAGGATTTATTAAAAGACAGCCTGCTTAATCCAAATAAATTATTGCCAAAATGGCCAATAGAAAAGCCGGGGTTTGATAAAAATGAATTCTTAAAACCTTCAACAGCAAAAGCAGACCCAGATGGAAATACAGACGAAATCAGGGCTTATTTAGATTTAAATGTAACTGATAAAAAAGCCAAAGTAATTAATAAACTAAATTTTCAGGAAGAATCAACTACTTCAGGAGACTTAGCTTTTACGCATCTTTTTATGGTGTCTGTTGAACCAAATGCTTCGCCAGTAGCCATTACCAAAGGGTTTTATCGTTTTGGCAATGCAGAATTTACACCCGATGGTAGTAAAATTGTTTTCAGTGGAAATATAGATTCTACACAACATCCAGACAGGGCTTTGGAGAGTCAATTATTTATGGCCAATGCTGATGGATCTAATATGAAAGTGCTATTGAGTGGTGCTGGAAAA
>JAYTXG010000226.1:0-1711 GCA_043743375.1 Sphingobacteriia bacterium | reverse complement strand
CCTACCTTAAGTGGAGGAAGAATTCCCTCTGTATTTTCTTCATCTTCTTCATCTTTACCTTCCATATAAACTTTTAAAAATCCATCAAATTGCATTACTTCACCAATAGCAGTAAGATGATCTTTAATGGTGCTGATCGAAATTTTTGCGGAAGTTTTTTCAAAAGCAGCATCGCTCATTTGTGAGGCAATAGTTCTTTTCCATATTAATTCATATAAACGTTTTGTTTCATCATCTTCCACAGTATTATTGTTCATATATGTAGGGCGAATTGCTTCGTGCGCCTCTTGTGCATTTTCGTTTTTATTTTTGAATTTACGAGGCTGATGATAATTTGCTCCATAGCTATGATTAATTTCTTTGCTAATATCTTCTAGGGCAGTTTCACTTAAACTAACACTATCTGTTCTCATATAAGTGATCTTACCACTTTCATATAATCTTTGAGCAATCAGCATTGTTTTACTAACACTATATCCCATTTTTCTGGAAGCCTCTTGTTGAAGTGTTGATGTTGTAAAAGGGGCTGCAGGAGAGCGTTTTGCAGGTTTTACTTGAATATCGTTAACTGAATATCTAGCTTCTTTACAGCTCTCTAAAAAAAATTGCGCATCTGAAAATGTAGATAATTTTGCTTGACCATCCGCTTTAAAATTTACCAATTTTCCATTTATATCTGGTGCAATAAAAACGGCTTCAACCTTAAATGAACTTTCAGAAATAAATTGATTAATTTCTCTTTCACGTTCAACAATTAATCTTACTGCTACACTTTGTACTCTTCCGGCACTCAAACTTCTTTGCATGCCAATTTTTCTCCATAAAACAGGACTTAATTCAAACCCTACCAATCTATCTAATACTCTTCTGGCTTGTTGTGCATTTACCAGATTCATATTAATTGTTCTAGGATTGGCAACCGCTTTTTTTATGGCAGGAGCAGTAATTTCATGAAAAACAATTCTTTTGGTTGTAGCAGGATCTAAACCAAGTACTTCAGCCAAATGCCAACTTATACTTTCTCCCTCACGGTCTTCATCCGAGGCTAACCAAACTTCATCTGCTTTTTTTGCGAGTTGTTTTAATTCTTTTACTACGCGTTCTTTTTCTTCGGGTACTTTATAACGAAGTTGGTATTGATTGGAAACGTCAATTCCCATATCATCTTTTTCAAGATCCCTTATATGTCCGTAACAACTTTTTACCTCAAAATCTTTTCCAAGAATTTTTTCAATGGTTTTTGCTTTTGCCGGTGACTCAACAATCAATAAGTTTTTTGCCATGTACCTTCCCTTTTATTACGTTTTTTTTCAATTTTTAATAATCTTTTTAACACCTTAACCGATTTGCTGAAATTTAGCTGTCGGTTAAGTTTTAATCATGCAATATTAGTGTAAACCATCAAATCACAAAAAATCTCCCTAAGTGCTTGATGTTAAAAAGTGCATGATTTTTTCTTTTGTACTATTGTCTTTATAAATTTTATTATGCCCTAAACCCTTTGTGATAAAGAATTCTAGCTTATCAATTTGTTCAGATAATAAGGGCTTAACATCATTAAAAGTACAGATATTATCTTCTTGGTCGTGCACCCAAAGTATATTTGCTTTAGTGCTTCTTGCTACTCTAGCCACAGAAAAATAGGAAATTGGCTTTTTAGCTAATCGCTCAATATGATGATGAAAAGCCAATATAATTTTCGCATCTAAAG
>JAYTXG010000225.1:0-3006 GCA_043743375.1 Sphingobacteriia bacterium | reverse complement strand
ACTACTGGATACCCGATAGAAAAAGTAATTTTATTTGGTTCCTATGCAAGTGGTTACCCGAATGAATACAGTGATATTGACCTTGCAGTATGGTCGCCTTCTTTTAGCGACGATCCTTTTGAAGAGAAAGAAAAAATTAGGTCTATTTTATTAAAATACCATCCACTGCAATTGCATCCATACCCTAGCGGCGAAACCAAATCGGATGATCCTTTTATTGGTATCATTGAAAAAACAGGGAAAGTATTGGATTTTCAACTTTAAAACATTGTACTTTTTATCCCCGATAAATCGGGATGTGCTACTTGATACAAAAGAACCAAAAAATCAAGGCTGCTGTCCGCCGCGGCGGATAGCTAAAAGTCATTATTTTCTTAACGCCATTTTCCAGAGGCCAACTAAAAACCTTAATGTAGAATTTGTTGATTAAAATTAAAGATGGAGAGGCGCGAGGGGAGGTTATAGCAAAAACAAATCAAAATTTTCCCGATCTATAATTTTGCATTGAGCATTGGGATATGCTTGTTGAAAGCTTTTGGGGATTTTTGCCTTAGCAGTAGGATTCCATTTAAATTCAAAAGCATGTATCATTCCATCGGCTTCTTCAATTAAATCTATTTCTTGTTGTTCAATTGTACGCCAATACCAGTGGTTTACCCAAACTTGCTCGTATTCCTGCTGCTTAACTCGCTCGGATACCATAAAATTTTCCCATAGAGCACCAATATCTGTTCTGTTTTCTATCTGGTTAAAATTCGCAATCAATGCATTTCTAATTCCATTGTCGTAAAAATAAATCTTCCTACTTTTTTTTAGTTCCGATCTTAGATTTCGGCTAAATGATCCCAATCTAAAAACAATAAATGCTTGCTCTAATAAAATAATATATTTCTCAATTGTTTTGACATCTATTCCGCACAACTTACTTAACTCGTTGTATGAAACTGGCGAGCCTACCTGAAAAGCCAAGCCCTGCAATAGTTTAATGAGGCTCTCTGGCTTTTTTATCTGCTCTAGTAATAAAATGTCTTTATACAAATAACTATCTGATAGTTGCTTTAATAACCCTTTTTCATTGCCTTGGTTATTAACTATATCTGGGTAATATCCATATAGTAATCGATGTGGCAGTAACCGTTTTTCTTCTAACAACCCATGGTGATTTACCATTTCCTTAAATGATAATGGATACATTTTAAATTCCCATTTCCTACCTGTTAATGGTTCATTTAGTTTGTTGGATAACTCAAATGAAGAACTACCCGTAACCACCAACTGTTTGTGAGGAAGTTGATCGGTAATTAATTTTAACCTTAAACCAATATTCGGAATTCGTTGTGCCTCATCTATAACAACTATTTTCTTTTCACCAATAATTGCCCCAAAGCGAACTGCAGACATATTAGCAAATAATACTTGCACATCTAACTCATCTCCATTTAGCCACAAAATATCTGAGGGATTAGCAAATAACGTTTTTAATAAAGTTGTTTTTCCTACTTGCCTTGGCCCTAAAACAATGATTGCCTTTCCTGTGTTTATTTTTGAAGATATGTTAGTTTCGATTAGCCTTTTAATCATAACCTATTGTATTATTTACCAAAAATACCTATTTTAAGGAATACAATCCTATTTTATTGCCATTTTTCGGGAATACAATACTAATATATAGATATAAATCGGGATTAAGGCATTGGGCATTGGGCATTAGGCATTAGGCGTTGTCACCCTGGGTCCTGAGCTTGTCCAAGGGTCGAAGGGCGGCGGATTGTATGATTCTTAGATTAGAACAAATATTCGATTAATGCGTACCTTTATAATATGACTATTTCAGATAGATACAACCTTTTATTTACAGATTTTTCAGCAGCCCTTTTGGGATTAAAAAATGCTATTGAAAAAGATTATTCTGAATATGATGAACAACTTAAAGACCTTATTGAAAATGGAAGGATTCAAAAATTTGAAACAGCAGCTGAATTATGCTGGAAAACATCAAAACTATATTTAGAAACTCGATTAGGAATAATTGCAAATAGTCCAAAGCAAGTTTTTAAACAACTCAATATTGCTGCTATAATTAACGATGAATTACTTTCTGCTCTCCTATTAATTGTGGACGACAGAAATTTATTAAGTCATTTATATAAGGAATCATTTTTTAATGAAGTTCAATATCGATTAGCTATTCATGTAAAAATTTTATCACAACTTAAATCATGTTTATCATGACGCCAATAACTCTTGTTCAACAACTATTAGTTGGTACCCCTTTTAAAGCTCAACTCTTTGGAAGTAGAGCAAATGGTACTATGCATAATAAAAGCGATTGGGATATAGTAATTACAGGACCAACCAGAATTGATCCAAACTTATTAATGAATATAGAAGAACATATTGAATCAGCAAATTTTATTGAAAATGTTGATATTGTAGATTTTGCTACAACTACTGGAACTTTTCAAAAAGAATTGGCAACCTATTTGTATTAACGGCATTACAATAAAAACAAATCAAAATTTTCCCGATCTATAATTTTGCATTGAGCATTGGGATATGCTTGTTTAAAGCTTTTGGGGATTTTTGCCTTAACAGTAGGATTCCATTTAAATTCAAAAGCATGTATCATTCCATCGTCTTCTTCAATTAAATCTATTTCTTGTTGTTCAATTGTTTTGGCATCTATTCCGCACAACTTACTCAACTCGTTGTATGAAACGGGTGAGCCTACCTGTTAATGGTTCATTTAGTTTATTGGATAACTCGAATGAAGAACTACGCGTAACCACCAATTGTTTGTGAGGAAGTTGATCAGTAATTAATTCAATTAATCATTAAAAATACCTATTTTAAGGAATACAATCCCATTTTATTGCCATTTTTTAGGAATACAATACTAATATATAGATTTAAATCGGGGTTACGGGATTACCTATAATTATGAAGCTACAATTCTGTGCTTATACAATTTTAAAATAGTCACTAATTGTTAGAATTTTTGTTTTA
>JAYTXG010000224.1:0-4481 GCA_043743375.1 Sphingobacteriia bacterium | reverse complement strand
TTTTGGAATTTTTATAGGACCGTAATTATCTAATGTATAAGGATAATTAGCATCATCATTTGGAAAAAACATTCCAACATGTGTATCAACGTATTTAACCATTGTAACAACATTGGGTTGTGCTTTAACTATTGCAGCTTCGCTTGCTGTCATATTAAAAACAAAAGTTATTTTATCTGGCCCTAACGAAAATTGTCCTTTTGCATCTTCTGTATCTATTCCTAATATTTGCTTTAAAAAATCATCGGAAAATCCTGTACCGTTAGTGGTTACAATGTACTCTGTTTGCGCGCCTGGTGGAACATAGGCTGGTTGGTTATTTACAAATAATTCTGCATTTTTTACTTGAATAATATCGCCCCCAACACCTACACAACGTTTAATATAATTATCAGTTTTATCCATAGGATGAACCAATATTGGGTACTCGGCCATTAATGCTTCTCTGTTACCCTTGTACTGACTACTTCTCAGCACTTCATAGTAAGTAATTTTGCTTCCAAAATCGGGTAGATTAATAATAGTATCTCCCGCAGGAAAATTAAATACTACCGCATCATTTCTTTTAACATCTGCAAAAGCAGGTAATCGTTTATAGGGTATTTGAACTTCTTTTATATAGGATGGCGTAGTTAAAGAAAAGGGCAATGTGTTGTGAACAAATGGAAACGACAAAGGAGTTTGTGGAACTCTTGCACCATAAGTCATTTTACTAACGAATAAAAAATCATTCACTAGCAAAGTTTTTTCCATACTTTCTGTTGGAATAACATAGGCTTCAAAAACAAAAGTTCTTATTAATGTAGCTGCAACAACAGCAAATACACCAGCGTCGATCCATTCTCGAGATGCTGGTTTGTAATATAATTTTAAAGAATTTGGACCATACCATTTTTCTTTTTCAGAAAAACCGAGATAAGGAAAATATATAAATGGCAAAAATATAGTTGCTGCATGATCTATAACAGATACTTTTTTAAAGTTCATTACAAAAATAATGGTGATCCAAATGGTAATAAACTGACCCGCAATTGGAATCAATTGTAGCCAAAACCAATATTGCTTGATCTGTGATTTTTGAACTATTAACCAAGTATTGTAAAAAGGCACAAGCGCTTTCCATGGTTCTAAACCTGCTTTTTTAAACATTCCAAACATACCAATATGCCAACCTAATAACCCAATAATAAACAACGCTATTCCCATAATAATTTTTTAAACAGTAACAAAAATATTCTATTAGTAAGTAAAGAAGTGAATTATTACCAAATGATTTGCTAAATATAGCTTTTAACATCTTCTTGGGTTATCTCTTTGCCTGAGAGTATAATCAAGCGCTCAACCACATTCCTTAGTTCACGTATATTGCCCGTCCAATTATGGCCCCGAAGGGCTTCTACTGCCTTTTTATTGATGCTTTTTGTAGCTTGTCGGTAATCTGATGCAATATCAGCTAAGAAATGCTCAATTAACAATGGAATATCATCTTTTCGGTCATTTAAAGACGGCACCTGAATTAAAATAACCCCCAATCTATGATAAAGATCAAGCCTAAAGTTTTTTGCTTCTACTTCTTTTAATAAGTCCTTATTGGTAGCAGCTATAACCCTAACATCTACATTAATTTCTTTTTCACCACCTACCCTAGTAATTTTGCCTTCTTGCAAAGCCCTTAGCACTTTTGCTTGTGCGCTTAAACTCATATCCCCTATTTCATCTAAAAATAGCGTGCCACCATTGGCCTGTTCAAATTTTCCGATTCGTTGTTTTATGGCTGAAGTAAAAGATCCTTTTTCGTGACCAAACAATTCACTTTCAATTAATTCGCTGGGTATTGCGGCACAGTTTACTTCTACAATGGCCGAATTAGCACGATTGCTTTTTTCATGCAACCATCTTGCTACTAATTCTTTTCCAGTTCCATTTTCTCCTGTAATTAAAACCCTTGCATCTGTTGGCGCAACCTTTTCTATGGTTGTTTTTATTTTATTAATTGGATCACTATCACCAATGATTGCTTGCACACCTGCCACTTTCTTTTTTAAGATTTTGGTTTCTTTAACCAAACTCGTTTTGTCGAGTGCATTCCTAATAGTAATGAGCAATCTATTTAAATCTGGCGGTTTAGCAATATAATCAAAAGCACCTTTTTTAACTGCATCAACTGCTGTTTCTATATTACCATGTCCGCTTATAATAATGATTGGCACATCTGGATGTACTTCTTTTGCTTTTTGCAAAAATTCAATTCCATCTACTTTAGGCATTTTAATATCGCATAACACCGTATCGAAATTACCAGCTTTAAATTTTCGTAGTCCTTCTTCGCCATCGGCAGCTTCTTCTATAGTATATCCTTCATTACTTAGAATGTCTTTTAAAACATTTCTAATTGCTTTTTCATCGTCTATAATAAGTAATGATGCCATAATTGAATTTTTAAGCGAAGTTAATCAATGAAACCCGAAACGAAAACCGCAATACCAATTTCTTGAGGGTGATGGATTATAGAACCTGGCTCCTGCCGCGTTTATATCATTTCCCAAACTGTATAATTGATTCAATAAATTATCTACCCCAATAAAAATATCTAATTGATGTTGTTTCCATTGTAATTGCCTGCCCAGCTTAACTTGAAGCAATTGGTAAGCATCGGCAAAAACAGTATTGTCATCAGTTAAAGGGATTTTTTCTGTTGCATTTAAAGAGGTATTTAAATAGAATCCATTTTTTGCTGTTACAAACAAACCAATTACTGCAATTGTTTTTGGCACTCCAGTTAATGCATTATTAGCATAATCAATTGCTCCTTGTTTGTAATCGATAAACTTATAGGGCTGATAACTAAATGATCCATTCAATTGAATTTGATTAATGAAATTTATTTTATTTTTTATAACAGTATATTTCAACAATAGCTCAACTCCTTGTTGAATTGTTGAACCAGCGTTTACAAAATATTCTGCACCAGCAGCATCATTTCTTCTAACAATTGCATTATTTAACCTGAAATGATAATATGCAAGATCAACAATTAGTTTTTGGTTAAAAAGTGTTCCTTTAATTCCGGCTTCTATGTTCAATCCTTTTTCTGCTTCAAGAAATGGATAAAAATTTCCATCTGAAGGTCTTACTTCAGCTAAACTAGGTGAAGAAAACCCTTGCGCAACTATTCCGTATAAATTAATATTATTATTAAGCTGATAAGAAATTGCAACTCTTGGTACAAAAGGCGCATTTATTTTTCTTGTTGTAAAATTAGTTTGTAAACTACTCAATCTTTTATAATCATATAATTGATTGTTAACACTGAAACCTGCTGTAACGATTAATTTCGAAGTTATTGACATTTTAATTTGTGAAAATAAAAACCCTTGTTTACTATAAATAAAATCTTTAGAAATAATACCTGATTTAACTCCTCCTTTATTTATATAATTATCTATACGAGATTCGTTCAATAATAATTCGAACCCATTTATCCATTGAACATGTTGATTCGATTTAAACAAAGTATAAGCATGTTGAATTCCAATATTGATATTGATTTCGTTGCGTTGCTCATAGTTGGTTATAAAAGGATTTTGAAAATCGGTTTGGCTAATAGATACAAAAGATTTCAGTATTGATTGCTCATTAAATTGATGTTGATGTTGAGCCCCAGCAAATAGTGTTTTATTGAAAACAGTTGTTTTTTGTTCTATTGCACTTGGAAAAACTCCAGCTGCTTGTCGGGCAAATTGAGGATTAGTATGCATTTGAAACAATGTAATACCACCAGGTGTTCCATAATTCAAATCTGTATAAAACAATATCGTTTTAAAACTTCCTTTTGTTGTTTTAATAGCTGTTTGCCATACTATACTAGATTTTGCTAATGCAGATTGTTCTCTATATCCATCAGATTGAAGATGGTTTATTTGCAAGGAGGAACTGAATTTTTTACTTCCTTCAACAAATTCAACTTGTTGTTGGTTTAAACCAAAAGATCCAAAATTTATGCCAACATTTAAACGGTGTTGAATAGTATCCGTAAAAGAAAGAAGTCGTTTAAATAAAAACACACCGCCCGTTCCCGCACCATAACTACTTGATGATGGTCCTTTAGCTATTTCTACTTGATCAACTGATTGGAGATCTAACAAATTAACGTAAGTGTTTCCTGTAGCGTCTGAAAGTGGAATTTCATTCCAGTAAACTTTTACATTTCTTACGCCAAAAGGAGAACGCAGTAAACTACCTCTAACAGAAAGTCTATAACTTCCTGGAGATCGTTCTTCCATTCTTACACCAGGAATATTATTGATCATTGGAACAAAAGAAGTAGGTGAATAATATGCTAGTTCTTTTGATGAAATAATAGCAATGGAAGCAGGAACTTCTTTCCACTTTACATTTGAATTAAAAGCAGTCACAACTACTTCCTTTAAACTACTATCTTTTTGAACAGTTTTTTTTTCGGTCTGAGCAAAACATTGGAC
>JAYTXG010000223.1:0-15759 GCA_043743375.1 Sphingobacteriia bacterium | reverse complement strand
ATTTACTTGATAGGATGGATTAAGCGTAAATGTGTAATTATTACCGTACATAGAATGATTGTTATACCTCATACCAAAATCTGTAGCGAATCCTTTTTTATTATTGAATAAAAAAGAAGAATACACTGAATACTGTCGTATGCTGGTATCCTTAAACCCACTACTATACGGGCCATAACTACTTACCGAAAAGTACTGATTATTCATACTTGCAAAACGATATTCAACCCCTTGTAATAAACTAAGTTGATTGCTAAGCTTGATATTTGCATACAGCTCTGCAAACTGTGTTTTTGCAAAATAATTATTGCGTTGATAAAAACTAAATACTGATTTATCTAGGCTATCTCTTTCAAATGCACGATTTGTTTGACTAAATTGATAATTACCTGTTAGTGCAAAAGTGGTTGCTTTATAATAGAAACCACCTCCAGTATTCAGCATATTATTTTTTAAGTTGTAATATTTATCATCCGTAAATGCACCTGCATCTATACCAGCTTTATAATTATTGTACATACCAAAACTTTTTACTAGAAGCTTTTCTGAAATTTGGTATTGAAGGCTGGCAGTGTTTGAGTTTCCTTCGTATGAATCTTTATCAAACCCGTTGTTACCAGTACTATCATAAGCACTACTAAATCCATCTGTTTTAATTTTTGCTGAACGTAAAGTGTAAGTCAGTTTATTTACCTTACCATATACTTGTACATTTCCTCTGAAAGTATTTAAATTACCAGCAGATAAAGTTGCCTTTATATTAATGGGTTTAGTAATATTTTGTTTAATGGTAATAATATTAATAACGCCGGCAACAGCATCACTACCATAAATTGTACTTTGTGCGCCTCTGCAAACTTCAATTCTTTCAATGTCGTTGATAGAAAAAAGATTTAAATCAAATTCATTATTAATTTGAGAAGGATCATTTACTGGTATTCCATCTAATAAAATAAGTGTGCGCCCACTATTTGCACCTCTCATAAATACTGTTTGATTGGTGCCTGCATTATTAAGTGCTCCATTAATTGTTAATCCAACAGTTTCATTTAATACTTGTGCTAATGTGCGACCAACACTTTGGTCCAATGTTTTTTTGGAGATTACAGTAATTACTTTACCTGTAGTACTTTGTTTCTGTTCCTGCTTATTTGCAGTTACAACTATTTCGTCTAGTATTTTTACACTAGAACTGTCTTTTTGTGCAAGTAAATAATTGCTTACTAGCAATGTTACGAAGAGCGTTAATTTTTTGCTCATTGTTGTTTCATTTTTAATTTGAACAATGAGCTCTCAGGAAAATAAAAAAACGGAGAAAGATAAATTACTGCTGCAGCTGCAATTTAAGTTCCATGCTTTTCACCCGAAAGCCGTGAATGTTTGTTTGTATCTGGCAGGTCTTCTGGCTTTCCGCTCTTTGAACTCCTTCCCATCCGCCTTGCGGCAGACAGTGGATGTTGTTGTTCAAAAATTTGCCAATGATGGCAACGGTTATACAGCTACGGGGATAGCGCCGGAATTTAACCGGACTTCCCTTTTAATCATTTGCCTGAGGCAGATGAACCAAGTACGGTGCAAATGTAAAAGTCATTTTAATATAAATCAACTATTTGTTTTAAACCATATTTTGCTAGTTAGCGGATAAAACACTTTAATTTATTGCTAATAATAAATTACCATATATTTATTGCATGCAAGGAAACCAAAAATTAAACCTCTTCAGTTTTACAATGATCGTAGTAGGTTTGGTTATTGGAATGGGAATTTTTAGAACAGCAGCAACTAGTGCCAAAGATGCAATTGAACCGTCTGTTTATTTTACTGCTTGGATATTGGGAGGCTTTGTTGCATTTTGTGGCGCATTAACTTATGCCGAAATTGGAAGCCGTTATCCTGTTACTGGCGGCTATTACAAAATATTTTCTTATGCCTATCATCCTAGTATTGCATTCGCCATCAATTGTATTATTTTAATTAGTAATGCTGCTAGTTTAAGCGGAGTTGCTTTAATTGGGAGTGGATATATTACTAAGTTATTTCCTGGCATTGCGTGGACCGATATTGATAAAGCATTAATTAGTTGTGTAGCAATTATTATTTTTTATGGGATCAATTTAATGGGATTACGAATGAGTTCGAAAGCGCAGAATTTGTTAATGCTCATAAAAATTACCATGATTATTGTAATAATTGCAGCCTTGTTTTTTCCTTACAACACAAGCATTGCAGTAGTTTCAACAGTTCAATCAACTGCGCCAGCCATGGGATGGCTGCAAAGCTTGGGAGTAAGTTTAATTGCTGTTTCCTTTACTTATGGTGGTTATCAACAGACCATCAATTTTGGGAATGAGGTTATTAATCCAGCAAAAAATGTTCCAAAAGGTATTTTCTTTGGGATAGCAATTATTATTAGTCTATATCTGTTGGCAAACTTTAGTTATTATCAAATTATTGGATTTGAGCAGATGAAAGGTGAAAAAGAAATTGCATTTGTTTTAATTAGTAAAGTATTTGGTGAGAGAGGCGCTGGTATTTTTTCTTTCTTTTTATTTTTCGGTGTTTTGGCTTATGTAAATGCATTATTAATGAGTAATCCAAGAGTAATGTATGCGATGAGTGAAGAAGGTAGTTTGCCAAAAATATTTGGAAAACAAAGCAAGAAAAATGATGCATTAGTAGTATCACTTTCTGTTTTCGCATCATTGTGTATTATTATTTTATTTTTTGCTCAAACATTCGAAAAAATTCTCAATTTCACCATATTTTTAGATTGTTTTGGAATGGTGGCATCTAGCGCAACCATTTTTATTCTCAGAAAAAGAACAAAACATTTAGATGGGACTGGCATTTACAAAATGAAATTATACCCAATTCTGCCGCTTATTTTTATAGCTACTTATTTGTTTGTAGGAGTAAGTATTACTATTCAAACTCCTGATACTGCACTGGTAGGATTATTGGTGCTTGGAGCCTTTATTTTACTGTATTTTGCTACTGCCAAGCGCCAAAATCACCTTTCATAACCGTTAATTGTCAAATAAAACCTTTTCCTTTCCGTCTGTCTAAATTTTTAGAAAGGCTCATTTAAAGCAAGTATTTTTGAAACATGAAGCAACTCTTTATTTTTGGTATCAGTATCTTTCTGCTTTCAATGCATATATTGGCTCAAGGGGTTTCTACTAAATGGGACTTGCAACGTTGTGTTGATTACGCAGCGAAAAATAATATTTCTGTAAAACAAGCAGATGTTCAAGCAAGACTTTCAGCAATTGAAATTGAAAGGACTAAGTTGGCCCTATATCCATCTGCTAATTTTAATACAAATTTGGGTACTCAGTTTGGTAGATCAATTGATCCTACAACTAACTTATTCACAAATAGTCAGCAAGTGTTTCAAGGCTTAAATTTAAATGTAAACGCCCCACTGTATAATTGGGGTGCCCTACAGTCAGATAAAAAAATTGCCGGATTTAATGCCCAAGCAGCAGTAGCAGATGTAGAAAGAATTGTAAACGACGTTTCGCTTAATATAGCTACTTTTTATTTACAAGTTGTTGCTAATAAACAACAAATAGAAATTGCTGAAGTACAAATCTCACAAACTAAAACTCAATTAGGGTTTACAAGAAAACGTGTAGAAGCTGGTGCTTTGCCAGAGCTTAGTGCTGCTGAATTAGAAGCGCAACTTGCTAGAGATACTTCTTCACTTATTACAGCTCAAGCAAATTTTTCACAAGCAATCATTCAACTAAAAGCAGCCATTAACATAGATATGGCTGCCCCATTTGAAGTAGATATACCTTCTGTTAACCAAATTTCTTTATCGCCTTTGGCCGATTTAGAGCCCGCTGGTTTATACCAATTAGCATTAATTAATCAGCCAGCTCAAAAAGTAAATAATTTGCGAATCCAATCAGCAGCTGAATCTATTAAAAGAGCCAGGGCTGCTATTTATCCAACGCTTTCAGCTTTTGGTGGATTGGGTTCAAATTTTGCTAATTCTGCACAAAAAATTACGGGATTCAATCTAATAGGAAATGGAGCTACCACTGGGTTTGTTACTATTAGTAATACGAATTATCCTGTTTTTCAACCTGTTATTCAATTAACAAGCTCGAAAAGAAATTTCGGTCAATTTTTTGAAGGATGGGGAACTCAGTTAGGAGATAATTTCAGACAAAATTTTGGAATAAATTTATCTGTACCAATTTTTAATGCAGGCAATGCCCGATTAAATCAAGAAAGAGCTAAGCTCAATTTAATCAATAACCAAGTTGCCAAACAACAGTTCGATTTAACCTTACAACAAAATATTTATCAAGCCCATACAATTGCATTAGCAGCTATGCTAAGGTACAATGCAAGTCAAAAAACGGTTGAAGCTTCTCAAAAAGCATTTGATTTTGCATCAAAAAGATATGAAGCTGGATTATCCAATACATTGGATTTAATTACTAATCAAAATAATTTACTGAGGGCTAAATTAGAAAGATTAAATAATCAGTTCGATTATATATTTCGAATTAAATTACTTGAATTTTATAAGGGTCAAGGGATTAAATTATAGTCGCCATAGCGTGATATAAAACTGAAAAAAATTGTTATGAGTAAGAAACTGATTTGGATTGTTGTTGCGCTAGTAGTAGTTATTGGATTATTGATAGTGCTTAAAAAAGCTGGAATAATTGGAAAAGAAGAAGGTATTAGTGTAACTGCTGAAACAGTACAATTAAGAACTATAACTGAAACTGTAAATGCTAGTGGTAAAGTATATCCTGAAGTTGAAGTAAAAATTAGTCCGGATGTAAGTGGAGAAATAATTGAATTAAATGTAAATGAGGGTGATAGTGTAAAAAAAGGACAAGTGTTAGCAAGAATTTATGCTGATATACTTAATTCTCAAAGAGACCAAGTGGCTGCTGGTGTTAATCAACAGAAAGCGCAAGTAAATAATTCAACGGCTCAATTAGGTGCTGCAAAAGCAACTTTAGATCAGGCAGAAACACAATACAATCGGCAGAAGAAATTAGTTGAAGAAAAAGTAATTAGCCGTTTAGAGTTTGAACAAGCCGAACAGGCGTATAGGGCTGCTAAAGCTAATTATGCAGCAGGTAAAGAGGGTATAAATAGTGTTGAAGCTGGGGTGCAAAGTGTACAAGCTCAATTAAATAGGGCCAATAAAGATATTAGTAGAACCGTAATTACTTCTCCAATGGATGGGGTGATTAGTTTATTGGCAATTAAAAAAGGAGAACGTGTTGCCGGTAATAGTTTTAATGTGGGTACCGAAATGATGCGTGTGGCAGATATGCGTAGTATTGAAGTAAGGGTTGATGTTGGCGAAAATGATATTCCAAAAGTTAAATTGGGCGATACTGCAATTGTAGAAGTAGATGCATATACAACACGCAAATTCAAAGGAATTGTTTACAAAATTGCTAATCCAAATACTGGTTCAAATGGTATTACTAGTTCTAGTGCTGATGTAACAAACTATAAAGTTCATATTCGACTATTACCTGATAGCTATAAAGATTTAATATTTCCTGGAAAAAGTTTTCCTTTTCGTCCGGGTATGACTGCTAGTGCAGATATACAAACAAAAAGCAGGTATAATGTATTATCTGTGCCTTTAAACGCTGTAACTACTAGAGATATTAAAGATAGCACTGATTCGAAATCTGAAGTTAAAAAAGACGAACCTGTAAAAGACGCTCCAAAATCGGTAAGTGCAGATGATGGATTGCAAGAAGTTGTTTTTGTTTTGCAGAAAGATAATACGGTAAAAAAAGTACGTGTAAAAACTGCAATTCAGGATTTGAATAATATTGAAGTATTAGATGGATTAAAAGAAGGGGATATGGTAATAACCGGACCTTATTCAATAGTAAGCAAAATACTTAAGCAAGGAAATTTAGTAACTGTAGTTGATAAAGAAAAGTTATTTGAAGAAAAAAAGAAGAACTAATAAATTATTTTAGCCAAATATTTTTAATGAGGAGTTCAATAGACTCCTCATTTTTTTTGAGTTTTCTGTAAAGTGCACCTATCGCAGTTGTACTGCATTTTCTGTATGTTTGCTCCATAAATAATCCATATGAAGTTCGGAATAATTGGTGGGGGAAGTTGGGCTACAGCTATTGCAAAAATTTTAACCGATAATGGAAACTCAATTAATTGGTGGATTCGAAACAATGAAAGTATTCAATACATTCAGAAAAGAAAACATAATCCACATTACCTAAGTGGTGCCTATTTTAATCCTACGCAACTAATATTAAATAATGATATAGCAGAAGTAATTAAAGCGTCTGATGCATTGGTTATTGCAGTTCCTTCTGCATTTGTAGAAGAAATATTATCAACCGTTCCAATTGAACTTTGGGAGAATAAAAAAATTATTTCAGCAGTAAAAGGGATACTACCTATATCAAATAAATTACTAAACGATTACTTAGCCGACAAGGTAAATTTTTCGATCAATAATTATTTTACGTTGTTAGGGCCATGTCACGCAGAGGAAGTTGCTGCTGAAAAACTTTCTTACCTCACTTTTTCTGGTAAAGATGAACAAGCAACCGCTGAAATTGCACATTATTTTAAAACTGATTATATAAATACTATTATAAATAATGATGTAATTGGCGTTCAATATGCAGCAGTTTTAAAAAATATTTATGCATTGGGAGCGGGGATAGCTCATGGTTTGGAATATGGCGATAATTTTCAAAGTGTTTATATTGCGGCAAGTGCAAATGAAATGAACGGATTCTTAAAGAAACTTACACTCACTCAAAGCAATAATCAATTAGAAACACCTAATTATGCCGCATCAGTGTACCTTGGCGATTTGCTGGTTACTTGTTATTCATTGTATAGTAGAAACAGAACATTTGGGAATATGATCGGGAAAGGTTATTCCGTTAAAGCGGCAATGCTCGAATTAAACATGGTTGCAGAAGGATACAATGCCAGTAAATGCATTAATAAAACCAATGTATTTGTAAAGGCAGAAATGCCTATTGCTAATATTATATATTCCATATTATGGGAACAACAATCTGCAGCGTCAGGATTTAATTCAATAGAATTATTTCTAGCATAGAACTTTCATTAAAATTTCCTTAAATTTGGGTAAAATAATTTTTAACCAAATTAGTTTAACCCCTTATTTCAATTCAAAGTGCCAGAAAATATCTTACGAAAAAATCGTGAAGCAAGAAAACTTACTCAAGACTTTGTTGCTAGAGAAATGAATATGTCGCAAAATGCATATAGTAAAATTGAAAATGGAAGTACAACACTAACTGTTCATCACTTAAAACAGTTATCAAGAATACTTGAAATGTCTATTTTAGATTTGCTTAAAGATGAATTTGAAATTCATAAAGCTAGTAGTATGCAAATGGAGAGTATCACTAAAAATCAATTGTTGATGACAATAGATAGTACCAGAAAAAAGTTGAACAGTAAATATCCTTTAAAGCATGATTTTTATCCTGTATTAATGTCACTATTCAAAACAATTGAAAATACAATTGAACATATACATTAAATACGAAATAAATCTGCCGCAATTCCGTCAGCAAAAAATTTCCCTTCATTAGTCAATAGTAGATAACCTGATAATAGTTTCATTTTGCCGTTGGCAATATATTTTTCACAATCCTTTATAATCATTGCTGATATTGGTTCTCCAGCTATTGATACAATATTATTTAAACCAATACCACCTGATGTTCTCAATGATGTCATTATATATTCATTCAACTTTTGCGTAATAGTCAACAACTCAATTTCACATGGAATAACATGCTTCTGAATCGATTTTATGTATAAACTATTATTAGAAACATTCCATTGTCTGCTATTACCGTTATATGAATGTGAAGCTGGCCCGAGGCCTAAATAATGCTCACCAGACCAGTAATTAGCATTGTGTATACTTCTTTTGCCTGGTAATGCTAAATTAGAAATTTCATAATGTTCATATCCAGCTTTTACTGCAAGATCTTGTAATTGTTTAAAATGGCTAGCTTGTTTTTCATGATCCACATCATTTAACTCTTTTCGCTTAATTTTTTTTGCGAGGGCTGTTTTGGGTTCAACAGTTAATGCATAGCAAGAAAGATGTGGAATCAAAAGATCAAAAGCAATTTGTAAATTTTGCTGCCAATGTTCATCAGTTAGTGTTGGCCCTCCATATATTAAATCAATTGAAATATTATTAAACCCAGCATTTTTTGCACTTGTAATAGATTCAAGTGCTTGCTTAGCGTTATGGGCCCTTCCCATCCAAGTTAAATCTTCTTCAAAAAAAGATTGAATACCAATACTTAATCTATTAATGCCTGCCTCTTTCCATTCGGACAATTTTTCTGCCGTAATATCATCTGGATTGGCCTCTAAAGTTATTTCCGCAGCAGCAGAAAAGAGAAAGATTGCTTGCAATTCTTTCAAAATAAAACTCAATTGTTTTCCTGATAATAAGGAGGGAGTGCCTCCTCCAAAATAAATGGTTTCTATATTTTTTAATAGATAAGATTGTGCTATTGTAGCTTCTTTAATTATAGCATCTACTAGTTCAGGCATTAATTGTTGATTGACCGAAAAATGAAAATTGCAGTAATTACACGCTTTTTTGCAAAAAGGGATATGAATATAGATGCCAGCCATAATAGTAAATATGAATAAAATTAGTATTGTTAGTTCATCATTTACGATTAATCAATAGCATTCAATATTTTTGTGCCGATGAAATCATATAGGTTTATTTATTTATTGCTTTTTTTTTGCTTAAACAACACCGATATATATGCGCAGAATGATTCATTGCCAAAAGATTCTATTATTAAAGATTCCATTAAACAAATAGGTATTATTCCAATTAAAAGTTCAATAGATACTAAAACCTATAAGCAATTTATGAGCAATGCTTATTTGCCAATGGATGCGCCGCCAATTAAAATGGTTATTAACTACAAGGAACATCAGTCAAAAGATCTTTTATTTTACCTTGTTTTCGGAAATATTTTTTTATTGGCTTTTATCAAATTAGCTTTCCCTAAATATTTCAAAAACCTTTTTTTACTTTTTTTTCAAACCTCATTAAGGCAAAAGCAAACAAGAGAACAACTGCTGCAAGATGGGTTGGCTTCATTACTAATTAATGTGCTATTTGTAGTATCAACAAGTCTATTTATTACGCTAATTACCAAATACCAAATGTGGTCTAATCTTCCATTTTGGAATCTTTATGCATATATAGCAGTTTTACTTACGCTAATTTATATAGGAAAATTTATATTTGTTTTTTTTGCAGGATGGGTCTTTAATAATAAAGACGCTGCTAACGGATATGCCTTTTTAGTATTAATGGTGAATCGAATTATGGGTATTTTACTGATTCCATTCACTGTTTTTCTTGCTTTCGCCCAAAATGATTTCACCAATATTGTGGTTACTCTTGCTTGTATACTCATCATATTATTGTTGTTGTATCGTTATTTTGTGTCTTTTGCAACATTGCGGAACGACTTGAAACTCAATGCTTTCCATTTTTTCCTTTACCTTTGTGCTGTAGAGATTTTACCGATGCTACTACTTTACAAGCTATTGGTTAATTATATCGGTTGATGATTTACATTTGTAAAATATTAGAACAGCCGTATGATCAAAAAAGGGTCAAAACAACCAGTAATTATTAAAGCTGTAAAAAAAATCCTAATTTCTCAGCCTAGACCGGAAAGCGAGAAATCGCCTTACTTTGATCTAGAGAGAAAGCATAGCGTTGAGCTTATATTCCATCCATTCATTCTTTTAGAAGGAATTGCTGCACGCGACTTTAGAAAGCAAAAAATAGATATCACTTTTTTCACTGGAATTATTTTCACAAGTAGAAATGCCATTGATCATTTTTTCAGAATGGGCGAAGAAATGAAAATTAATATTGGGCAAGACACCAAATATTTTTGTATTACAGAAGCTGTAGCTTTGTATCTTCAGAAATTTATACTTTACAGAAAAAGAAAGGTTTTTTATGGTGCCGACGGCTCCAATAAAAGCTTTTTTGAAGTAATTAATAAGCACAAAGAAGCAGAAAAATTTTTGTACGTATGCAGTGAAAACCAACAAGACAACGAAATTGTGAGTTGGTTAAAGAATAATAAATGTGAGTACAAGCTTGGTTATATGTACAAAACTATTAGCAACACTATAACCAATGCAATGATAGAACAAGAATATCATGTTATTTGTTTTTTTACCCCAAGCGGAGTAAAAAGTTTATTGGATAATTATCCTAAGTTCAAACAAAATGGTACCATTTTTGGTGCATTTGGCAATAATACTTCGAAGGCTGTTGAAGATGCTGGATTTAATTTGGAAATTAAAGTACCGTCTCCACAAAAACCTAGTATGGTGGCGGCTTTGGACCAGTTTTTAAGTAGTCCTAAATCGAGTAAAAAATAAAAACAGTTACAACAATAATTTTAAACAAACCCTCGCTTAGCGGGGGTTTGTAGTTATATACCTTTGCACCATGAATAACAATACTAGCAACCGATTAATTAATGAAACAAGTCCATATTTACTTCAACATGCATATAATCCAGTTGACTGGTATCCATGGGGTGAGGAAGCATTGCAAAAAGCAAAAGACCAGAACAAACCCATTCTAGTGAGTATAGGTTATTCTGCCTGTCATTGGTGTCATGTAATGGAAAGAGAAAGTTTTGAAGATACTGATATAGCAGCTTTTATGAATACTCATTTTATCAATATTAAAATTGACAGAGAAGAAAGGCCTGATTTAGATCATATTTATATGGATGCTGTGCAGGCAATGAGTGGAGGTGGTGGATGGCCCTTAAATGTATTTTTAACACCCGAACAACAACCTTTTTATGGAGGAACCTATTTTCCACCACAAAGATCTCATAATCGAGCAAGCTGGTTAGAGGTTTTAGAAGGAGTGAGTAAAGGGTACATTGAAAAAAAATCGGAGATTATTAATCAAGCTAAAACTTTAACAGATCACCTAATAAAAAGTAATTCGTTTGGTATTATTCAACCAGATAAAGACTCACAATCAATCTTTTTTTCGGAAGAAACCTTAGCTACAGTTGCAGAAAATATTTTAATACAAGCAGATACGAATGATGGTGGATTTGGTAATGCCCCTAAATTTCCACAAAGCTTTTGTATTATTTATTTGCTACGCCAGTATCATTATACTAAAGATAAAACCTCATTGAATCAGGCATTGCTTAGTATTAATAAAATGATTCAAGGTGGTTTATTTGATCAACTTGGAGGGGGTTTTGCAAGATATAGCACAGATGCAAAATGGTTGGTTCCTCACTTCGAAAAAATGTTGTACGATAATGCTTTGCTAGTGATGGCCATTGTAGAAGCCTATCAGCTAACAGGAAATGAATATTATCGTTCAATAATTGATCAAACTCTTTCATTTATTCAGCGAGAATTAACCAATGTAGAATATGGTTTTTACAGTGCGCTAGATGCCGACAGTGAAGGTGTTGAGGGGAAATTTTACACATGGTCTTTTGAGGAACTACAAGAAATTTTGGGAAATAATGCACATTTTTTCTGTGCATATTATCAGGTTGAAAAAAAAGGGAATTGGCAGGAAGGAATGCACGAAAATCCTCCTTCTAATATTTTATTTATCAATAGTTTTCCAACAGAAAATGAAATCGCCTTAGTAAAAACTTGTAGGGAACAATTGATGAAGGTTAGAGCAAAAAGAATGAGGCCATTATTGGACGATAAAATTTTGCTGGGCTGGAATGCCTTGATGGTTACTGCTTACTGCAAAGCATATTCGTCTTTAGGTAACCAAGAATATAAGGAGATGGCAGAAAAAAATATTCTTTTCTTAGAAAATAATTTAAAAGATTCAGTAACTAATCAATGGTACCATACTTATAAAAACGGGATAGCAAAAATACCTGCTTTTTTAGACGACTATGCTTATCTTATACAGGCATATATTCATCTGCAAGAAATTACTGGCAGAAGTGATTATTTATTAAACGCTCGCACTATTACTAATTTTGTGATAGCACATTTTACAGAAACAAGCACTGGATTTTTTTATTATACCCCCGATTTTCAACACGATATTTTGCTTCGAAAAAAAGAAGTGTATGATGGTGCAATACCAAGCGGAAATGCAGTTATGATGGAAAATTTACATTATTTATCCATCATTTTTGATAATACAACTTGGCAAAAACTAGTTTTTCGGCTAATTAACTCTTTGGAAAATGCAATTATTAAACACCCAACTTCATTTGCGTTTTGGGCTATTGTACTTCAAACAATTGTTTACGGTTACAATGAAATAGTAATTACTGGGCAACAAGCTGGTTCCTATCTGGATCAAATAAACAGCAGGTTTATACCAAATAAAATAATTCAAGCGGCAGAAACTAATTCGCCTGATTTTTCGTTATTAAAGAATAAGGTTTTTGATTTGAAACGTGATTTGTTTTATTTATGTAGTAACAATACCTGTAAGCCTGTTTTTTACTCCGTAAATGAGCTTTTAGCAAATATGTAACAACTTTATTTGTAATTTGCTGTTGACTGTACTTTTAAAGCTTACATATTCTACTAAATAATAATTCTATCGTATTTGACGTTAAGTTTACTTGTTATTGTTAAAAAATTAAATCTTGTCTTTCTTTCGACAAAAGAAGTCGGAGGAAACCATATATTTGTCACAGTCAAAATCAGCTTCAGAAAATGAAAATCCATATCTCTATACTTGCTACTTCAATACTTTCTTTAAGTATGTTAGCATGCTTAAAAAAAGGGAGCAAATCAAAGGGAATTCCTGATGATGGCCAATTACATGGAGTTGCACCAACTTCAAAACAAGGGATGAATTCACCAAGAAATATGGTATACGTTCAACCAGGAACATTCCATATGGGGCCTAGTGATGAAGATATTAGCTACAACTATACAACAAGAAATAGACAGGTATCTATGCCCGGCTTCTGGATGGATGCAACGGAAATCACTAATAATGAATACCGACAATTTATAAATTGGACCAGAGACTCACTAGCATTCAAAATATTATTTGGTCAGGGAATTAATAAGGCCGACGATACAATGGCGGTAGATTGGAAAAAAGTGGCTACTATAAAGTGGGATAAAAACACTGTAGAGAAATTAAATGAATTAAACCTTGCACCAGATAATCGTTTATATGGTAAGCCAGAAATTGATCCTGAGAAATTATTGTATCGGGTAGAATATTTTGATTTAGCCGAAGCTGCTAAAAGAGAAAATACAGGACAACCTAGGAAAAATTTCATTGTTAAAAAAGACCAGCGCATATATCCCGACACCTTGGTGTGGATGAGAGATTTCTCTTATTCATACAATGAACCGATGACTAAAAGATATTTTTCGCATCCGGCATTTGGCAATTATCCTGTGGTTGGAGTAAACTGGAAACAAGCTATGGCCTTCTGCCATTGGAGATCTCATCTTCAAAATACTTATTTAGAAAAGAAAAAAATGGCTATCGAAGGTGATTATCGTTTACCAAGTGAAGCTGAGTGGGAGTATGCCGCTAGAGGAGGTAGAACCAATTCGATGTACCCTTGGGGCAGCTATTATCCACGAAATAAAAAGGGTTGTTTATTGGCTAATTTTAAACCTGGTAGAGGCAATTATGCTGAAGATGGGGGATTTTATACCGTAAGAGCTGATGCATACTGGGCCAATGATTATGGCTTATTTAATATGGCTGGAAATGTAGCAGAGTGGACAGGCTCTTATTATTATGAAGGTGCTTATAATTTTATGAGTGATATGAGTCCGGATATACGCTATGATGCTAAAGAATCGGATCGCCCTCGTGAAAAACGCAAAGTAGTTCGTGGTGGAAGTTGGAAGGATGTTGCTTACATGATTCAAGTAAGTACACGTAGTTATGAATATCAAGATACAGCAAAATCATATATTGGATTTAGATGTGTGATTGATTTGGCACCAAAAATGAAAAAATAGTTAACCAATAATTTCAATTTTTACAAAAACTTAAAAAAACAAAAAATGGCAGTTGCAATTCCTCCTAAAGTCTCCAAATGGTTTGATGTTGGTGTTTCTATCGCTGCAGCGGTAGTAATATATGGTGCATTACAAAAAATTCTGCATACGGAAATTGCTGATTTAATGTTAAAAGTTGGCTTAGGAACAGAAGCTGTAATCTTTTTAGGTTATGGTGTTCTTTACATAATATATCCAGCTATGGATGATCATGAAGTGCATCTTCCAGGAAAAAATTTATCTGGAAATCCTGCACTGAATAATTTAGATAAAATGATGCAGGAAGCGGATATTACCCCAACTAATTTGGCCAAGCTAAGTGCAGGTTTTCAGAAACTGGGAGTAACCGTAGATAAGATGGGAGAAATAGGTGATGTAGTAAAATCTACAGGCGATTTTTCTGCAAAATCTAAAGAAGCAAGTGCAGCATTAGGCAATGTAACCACTGCAGTAAATGTAGCAGTTCAATCTTTAGCTGGGTTTAGTAACGCAGGTGAAACTGGCAAACAATTTCATTTACAAATGCAAGGGCTTACTAAAAACTTATCTTCTTTAAATACGGTTTACGAACTTGAATTACAAGAGAGTAATAATCATTTGAAGGCACTGAATCAATTTTATGGCAAGTTAACACAGGCATCTGCTGCTATGACTAATAGTGCTGATGATGCTGTAAAAGCAAAAGAGCAAATTGCTGCATTGGCTACTAACCTTACAAAGTTGAATCAAGTATATGGTAATATGCTTACTGCAATGCAAGGAAGACAATAGCCTAAATAAAGCAATACAATCAAACTAATTTGTAATAAACTTTTGATAAACATAAGATAGTATGTCACTACCTAAGGAACCTAGGCAAAAGATGATCAACATGATGTATATAGTGTTAATAGCACTATTGGCATTGAATGTGTCTTCTGAAATATTAAACGCTTTTAAAACGGTTGATAAAAGTTTAATGACTGCAAACGGAATTATTGAACAAAAAAATCAAAGCATTTTCAAGTCATTCCAGAAAAAAATGGCTGATCCTACAACAAAAGAAAAAGCTGAGTTGTGGTTTCCAAAAGCTGAAAAAGCCAAGATTATATCGGAAGATACTTATGCTTATATTGAAGCACTAAAGCTGGAACTAAAGAAAGAAGCTGGATTAAAAAAAGACGAGAACGGAAAAGATACATACAAAGAAGATGATCTAGACGCTGCAACACGTTTATTCCTCTCTAATCCTCCTGAAGGAAAAGGTAAGGGTAAAGATTTGTTTGCAAAATTAAAATCTTTTAAAGAGCAGTTGTTGGCCATTGACCCAGCTATTGCCAAAGAAGTTGGACCAACATTGCCACTGGATTTGCCAGTTGATCAAAATGGAGAAATTACTAAAGATGAGAAGAAAATTAAGGAATGGGCATTCTCTTTCTTTCATATGACGCCAACTGTTGCTGGTATTACCATTTTGAGCAAGTTTCAGAATGATATCAAAAACAGCGAAGCTCAAGTAGTAGAATATTGTCATAAAGAAATTGGAGAAGTAGAATTGGTTTATGATCAATTTCAGGCAATTGCCAATGCAAATGCAAGTTATATAATGCCAGGCGAAGAAATTATTATTAATGCTGGGGTTGGTGCTTTTAATAGTGCATCAAAACCATCGGTATCTGTTGATGGTGC
>JAYTXG010000222.1:0-4984 GCA_043743375.1 Sphingobacteriia bacterium | reverse complement strand
AGTTGATTTGGTGCAAATTATTTTGGTATCCAAACTGTCTGAAATCAAAGAGATCATTTGGGCAAGGTTATTATAATACACGTAACTATTGCCAATAAATAAGACCTTTAAAGTATCTCTTTTTTCTGCTGCATATAGTTGAGTAGCAAAAATTATCAAATAACTGAATAGCAAATATTTAATAAAATAGTTGGTTTTATTCATGGCCTAAATTAACATTTAAAACCCAGGATTTTGAACCATGTTTTTATTGTTGTTCACTTGTGCGATAGGAATAGGCAAAATTGTTCTTTGATAAAAAGTGCTAGATGCAGGTCCATATTGAATTAATCTAGAACTAGCATTTCCTCCCGAACTAATTTTTACAAAATCTAACTTTACTCTATTTAAATCAAACAACCGTTGACCTTCAAATGCAAACTCTTTTCTGCGCTCTACAATAATACTATCTAAATAAGTTGTTGCAGTAATAGAACCAATTGGAGGAGTGCCAATAATAACAGCAGCATATACTCTTGTAGCATTAGCAGTATCTCTTGATTTTCTGATAAGGTTTACATCAGTTAAAGAATTGTTCAATAAATTTTGGTCAGCACGCAGTACAGCAAGTCTTGCATTTGCTTCACCCCTTATTAAATACATTTCTGCAAAACGGAATATTTTAGTATTCTCAGCATACGTATTAATATTAACATACTTTGTGGGTAATGGTACATTTGTTTCACCTCCTAATGAATTTCTATTTCCTAATGCAACTAAATTTCGCCTAACATCTGTTGCCGAATAAGCGTCATATAATGATTTAAAAGTAGACAATGTAGTTCCTGTACTCTTATTATTCATATTAAGTATTGTTCCTAACATTTCTCCATAACCCTGTTGACTGCATATATAAGCATAAGAATCAGTTCCAGGATTATCATTCGTATTGTAAGCAACTTCAAAAATTGATTCACCATTATTTTGCGTTTTAAAATCATTAACGTAAGCAGCATAAGTAAACAAAGAATATCTTCCAGATGCGATTACTAAACTAGCTGCATCAATTGCTACTTGCCAATCTTCTTTATAAATAGCAATTCTTGCTTTTAATGATAATGCAGAAAAACGGTTCATCCTGATTTTAAATAAGGCATTATTTACTGTAGCTCCACTAATAACATTTCCATTAACAGGCAACCTTTTTAATGATTCGGTAATATCATTGTCTATTTGAGTATATACTTCTGCTGCAGTATTTCTGGCAGGATAAATTACTTCCGTAACATTGGTGATAGGTTTTATTACCAATGGCACGCCTAAATGAGATCCATCTGTTGAGAACTTAAGAGGGCGTGCAAAAAATCTAACAAGGTCAAAATATGCGAGCGCACGAATTGCATAAGCTTCTCCAATTAATTGCGCTATTTCTTCTTGTTCAAAAGTTGTTCCAATTTTTTTAATATTATCTTCATTGGCAATTATTGTATTTGCATTTGTAACTACCTGATATATTTGATCCCACATTCTTCCTATATTAGCATCAGTTGCAGTATGGGTCATAGTGTTCAAGCCCGTGTATCTATTACCAGATTTTACACTTCTGGTTGCATTATCTGATAACACTTCAGGAATAACCATGGCATCTCTTCCGTAATAACTATAAGATTGCATTAATGAATATAAACCATTAACAGCCGCTCGAGATGTAGAAACACTTGCAAATACATCTTGGGAAAGTACACTTTGTTGTGGCTTTACTTCTAAAAAGTCTTTACTACATGAGCTGAAAAAACAAATTATAAAAAAAGTAATTATTGAATATATATATTTCATAAAATGAAAATTTCAAAGATTAAAAATTTATGTCTATACCAAATAAAATTGTATTAAAAATAGGTGGACGTTGAGCCATAGTTCCATCAATAGTAACTTCAGGATCAGTATTAAATCGCTTATCTTTTACATAAGTATATAAGTTTTGTGCTCTTAAATAAAGGCGCACATTATTCAACTTATATTTTTGAATTATAGATTTAGGCAAATTATAAGAAAGAGATACATCTCGTAATCGGATATAACTTCCATCGTACAAGAATCTGCTGCTCTCATAGCTTCCAGCAGAAGATTGAGTTCCTAAGAACACCGGCTTAGGCACATCGGTAATATCTCCTGGCTTTGTCCATCTTCTTGCATATTCATACCTGCTTATACCATTACTTTGATCTGAAAATCCTAAGTTAGCATCTGTTTTTTGAAGGTACCCATAACTATCATATATAGTATTACCCCAAAAAACATAAATCTGAAAACTTAATTTAAAATTCTTGTAAGAGAATGAGTTGGTTAACCCTCCATAAAATTGAGGTAATGCACTACCACTCTGTAAACGTGGTAAAGCTGTTGTAAATACATTAGTAGTTGAATCCTTTAAGTCAGATCTATACCACAATGCCTCTCCATTTGTAGGATTAACTCCAGCATACCCTCTCTGAAAATGGGTATAAAAATCATTACCAACTTTTCTTATATAGTTTCCATTACCAACATAAGCAGAATCTATTTCTGTGATAGTATTTTTATTGGTTGTAATGTTAAAGTCTGTAACCCATTTAAATCCGTTAGCAGTTTTAGGTACAATATTTACTGAAGAGAGTGTAAGTTCTATCCCTTTATTATTCATTGCGCCACTGTTTACAGTAATATTGTTTACTCCATTTAAGCTAGGAATAGACTGACTAATTAATAATTGACTTGTATTTCTAGTATACCAATCTACTGAACCAGATAACCTCCCTTTTATTACCGAGAAATCTAACCCAATATTAAGAGGATTATTTTTTTCCCATGTTAGGTTATCATTCGCCAACTGAGATCTTGTTAGTCCAGATTGTAAGTTATAATCACTACCAGCTGTATATAAACCTTGTGATTCAAAATTATTAATACCCTGATTACCTGTGTAACCGTAACTAGCTCTCAACTTTAATTCATTTACCCAATTTAAATTAAAGAATTTTTCATTGGAGATATTCCATCCACCTCCAATTGACCAAAAGATTGCACTACGAAAATTTTTGGCAAAACGTGAAGAAGCGTCTTCTCTAACAGATCCTGAAATAAAATATAAATCTTTATATGCATAATTGCCATTTAAGAATTTACTAGCAAGGGTATTTGCAGTTCCAGTTCCAGTTGTTAAAGTAGGACTAGATCCGCCAGCTGCTGTAGTAGTTCCGGGAGCTATACCATTGATAGCAATATTAATATCAACATCACCTCTGCTTTGCGCTTCATAACCACCAAACAATTCCATCTTATGATTATCGCCAAAATTTTTCTTGTACCTCAATATATTTGTACTTACCCAGTTAGTAATATCTTGGGTATAATTTTCTATTGTTCCACCAACTGCTACAACGGCATTACCAACTCTGGGATCATAATTAATACTTGTAAATGCATGATTAAAATCCAATGCATAAGTTCCTTCAAAAGTTAATCCTTTTAAAATTTTGTACGTTACTGCAGCGTTTGCAGAAATATTATAAGTTTTGGCATTTCTTTTTGTTGTTTCAATAACGGCTACAGGATTGTATCCGCTATTATATCCTAATTCATAGGTTTGTCCATCACTTTTATAAACTGGTAACCAAGGAGCTAACCGGTACATAGCTCTAATTGGATTAGCAAAAAAAGATCCCCCTAAAAAATTACTTGTTCTTTGAAAACTACCACTGAAACCTCCTTTAATGGTTAAGTTTTTAGTTAGTTCAGTTTTAATATTCATTCTGTATGTTCCTTTATCATAATCAATTCCTTTTGTAGGAGCATTAGAATGATAGTAACTTCCAGAAATATAATAAGTAGATTTTTCGGTTCCTCCGCTAGCATTTAAGTTGTATTGTGAATATTTACCCTGACGTAATACTTGGTCAAACCAATCGGTATTGATGGTTTTATTAATAGAATTTGCATTTAGTAATGAATCATACGAGCTTGCTTGGTTGCCAGCATTTACCCAACCTTCTTTATAGTATTGCAAATATTGATCTGTATTCAAAGTTTTCTGTTCCTCCTTGATGGTATTATTATTTGTTCCGTTTTGGAAAGTGAAATTGATTTTAGCTTTACCAGCTTTTCCAGTTTTAGTGGTAATTAATACTACTCCATTGGCTGCTCGTGATCCGTATAAAGAAGTAGCAGAAGCGTCTTTCAATATTGTCATGCTTTGAATGTCATTGGCATTCAAACCTGCAATGGTATTGCTATTCAATCCAGAAACGTCGCCACTTACCACAGGAATACCATCGATAACATACAATGGTGTTGCCGATGCATTGATAGAACCGATACCTCTGATTCTAATATCTGGAACAGAACCTGGCTGACCAGAACTGTTACTAGATTGAACCCCAGCAATATTTCCTTGAATACTCTCCTGCACAGAAGCATTAGGTGCACTTTCAATTATTGCCGCTTTTACCGTTCCTACGGCGCCAGTAAAGGATGATCTTTTTTGACTAGAATATGCAGTTACAAGAACATCTGATAAGTTATTTTCTGACTCCTGCATTTTTACAATAGTCATTTTAGAATCAAATACGGAAACGGTAGTTGATATTAAATCAACTCTTGAGAAGGTAATTGATTCCCCTGTTTTTACCTTCAAAGTAAATGAACCATCTTCAGCTGTAATTGTGCCCGTTTTTGATTTGGGTAATTTTACAGAAACATTCCCTAAAGGGAGATTGTCTTTAGCATCAACAACTTTTCCAGAAATCAGTTTTCCTTCAGTAAATACTTGTTGAGTGGTAGTTTTTTGATTGGTAACTTGAGCAGGTGCTGATTGAAAAGAAATTAATAATAATCCCAATAGTAATGCACCCAAACAATCGATTTGTTTTTTCATAATAGCAGCAGTTATGGTGTTAATCCCTACAATAAAGTAGTAATTATAAAACAAAATAGAAAACAAATCAATCGTTTGTTAGTTTTCGTATTT
>JAYTXG010000221.1:0-1607 GCA_043743375.1 Sphingobacteriia bacterium | reverse complement strand
TATATGAAAGAAAATGATGCTGATGGCACATTTAAAATCACTGGAAAATCGGAGCAAACCATTCGAAAAAAAAGTCTCGAAGAAATTTTCGGCAAATTAAAAAAATCAAAAAATGGTAATCACCAAACATTCAAACCGGGCCAGGGTGATGAAGTAAACCCCGATACTCGACCTTTTCAGTTTGGAGATATGCTCGAACAAATTGATTTTACTGAGAGTATCCGAAACGCTCAAATTAATAGGGGAGTAGAACAGTTTTCAATGCAGGAAGATGATCTGCAAATAAGAGAAAGCGACTTTAAAACACAAACCTCAACTGTATTAATGATTGATATTTCTCATTCAATGATTTTATATGGTGAAGACCGAATTACGCCAGCTAAAAAAGTAGCAATGGCATTGAGTGAATTAATAACCACTAAATATCCAAAAGATACCATTGATATTGTTGTATTTGGTAATGATGCTTGGAGTATTGAAATAAAAGATATACCCTATTTGCAAGTAGGGCCATTTCATACAAATACTGTTGCAGGTTTAGAATTGGCAATGGATTTATTGCGCAGAAGAAAAAATCCGAATAAGCAAATTTTTATGATCACCGATGGTAAACCAACTTGCCTAAAAATCGGGAAACAATATTATAAAAATAGTTTTGGATTAGACCGTAAAGTGGTAAACCGATGTATAAATTTGGCTGCTCAATGTAAAAAACTAAAAATTCCTATTACTACTTTCATGATTGCATCTGATCCTTATTTACAAAAATTTGTACAAGAGTTTACCGAAATGAATAATGGTAAAGCATTCTTTGCCTCATTAGATAAATTAGGGTCCTTTATTTTTAAGGATTTTGAAAGTGGTAAAAGAAAGACTGTTTATTAGTAGAATCTTATTTAGTAAAAAGAAATTATGGAAATTAAGAAAATAAAGAACCTAGGTCAATTAAATAAATCAGGGTATCAATCAAAATCCGTGCATGAGGAAATTAGAGACAACCTGATTAAAACCATTCAGCAAAAAGAAAATCCTTTTAAAGGAATTGTTGGCTATGAAGACACTGTTATTCCTGATACAGAAAGGGCATTGTTAAGCCGGCATAATATTTTATTTTTAGGATTACGTGGCCAAGCCAAAACACGCATGGCGCGCCAGATGGTAGATTTATTAGATGAATACATACCAATAGTTACTGGTAGTGAAGTGAATGATGATCCATTAAAGCCGTTAAGCAAATTTGCTAGAGATTTAATAAATGAAATGGGTGACAATACCCCAATTGAATGGATACACCGATCAGCACGTTATGGCGAAAAACTAGCCACTCCAGATGTTAGTGTTGCAGATTTAATTGGTGACATTGATCCGATTAAAGCCGCCAATTTAAAATTAAATTTTTCAGATGAAAAAGTAATTCATTATGGTATAATTCCGAGGAGCAATAGAGGCATTTTTGTAATTAATGAATTGCCCGATTTGCAAGCAAGAATACAAGTGTCACTATTTAATATTTTGCAAGAAGGAGATATCCAAATTCGTGGATTTAAGCTAAGGATGCCTTTGGATATACTATTTGTTTTTACTGCAAATCCGGAAGACTATACAAA
>JAYTXG010000220.1:0-3184 GCA_043743375.1 Sphingobacteriia bacterium | reverse complement strand
TGCCCGCCAAGGTCCTAAATCTTACAAAGAAGTAATTACTGATAAGGCAGTTACCAAAAAAGGACTGTTTACAGTACATAAAATAGAAGATAAATTCTATTTTGAAATTGCCGATTCTATATTGGGTCGCGAAATACTAGCTGTTGTTCGATTTATTAAAGTTCCGGCTGGTGGCGGGTATGGTGGCGCCCAAGTTAACCAGCAAAGTATTGCATTTGAAAAAGGTCCGAATAACACCATTTTCTTACGCACTGTAACCTTAGTAAACACTGCAACCGAAGACCAGCAAATTTACAAAGCTGTAAATAATTCAAACCTAAACGCAATTGCTGCTGCATTTCCTGTTGCTGCTTATGGTAAAGATTCTGCAAGTGGAACTTCTAGTACCGTTATTGATGTGAGTGATTTTTTTAAAGGCGATAATCAATCAGTAAGTATAGACCCATCCTTAAAAAGAGCATACAATTTAGGTGCTTTAGCTACCGACAGGTCTTATATTTCAAAGATTAGCACTTTCCCAATTAATACGGAAATAAGAACGGTAAAAACATATTCTTCATCTCCTTCTATCCCAGGATTTGGCTTGCCAACCTTTCCGGGTGCTCCTTCTAGAATTCAAGCTGCCAATGATGCTGGTGCTGTTACATTAGAACTAAATACTTCATTGCTTCTTTTACCTAAAACACCTATGCAAAATAGAATTTGGGATAAAAGAGTAGGCTACTTCCCAGATGAATACACCAAGTTTAGTGATGATCAACAAAAAGTAGAGAAAGTTTCTTTTGCTGTTCGCTGGCGCATGGAGCCAAGAGATGGCGAATGGGAAAAGTGGATGAAAGGTGAACTAGTTGACCCTAAAAAACCCATCATTTATTATATAGATCCTGCAACTCCAAAACAATGGCGTAAGCATTTAATAGCTGGTGTAAACGATTGGCAAGTTGCATTTGAAAAAGCAGGTTTTAGAAACGCTATAATGGCCAAAGAATGGCCTGAAAACGATACTACAATGAGCTTAGAAGATGCTCGCTATTCTGTAATCAGGTATTTAGCATCGGATATTGCGAATGCAAGCGGACCAAATGTACACGATCCTCGAAGTGGAGAAATTATTGAAAGCCATATTCAATGGTACCATAATGTAATGAAGTTGGTTCATGATTGGTATATGGTTCAAGTAGCAGCAGTAGATCCGGGTGCTCGCAAAATGAAGTATGATGATGAATTAATGGGCGATTTAATTCGCTTTGTATCATCTCATGAAGTTGGACATACTTTGGGTTTATTACACAATATGGGTAACAGTAGCCAAACTCCTGTAGAAAACTTACGCAACAAAGCATGGGTAGAGGCTAATGGACACACCGGTTCTATTATGGATTATGCACGCTTTAACTACGTTGCACAACCTGAAGATAATATTAGTCGCAAGGGTTTATACCCCCGTATTGGCGACTATGATAAATGGGCCATCAAATGGGGCTATGGCTACATTTCAGGTGCAACAAGTGATGAGAGAGAATTAAATAGTGGCAAGTTAACCACCGCAGCTTTAAAAGCTAACCCTCGCCATTGGTTTGGCACTTATGAATTGGGTAATAGATCAGATCCTAGAAGTCAGAGTGAAGATTTAAGCGATAACGCTGTAAAAGCAAGTGAATATGGTATCATGAACTTAAAAAGAATCATGAAAGGATTACCGGAGTGGACTAAAGAAGACAATGACCAATATGAAAATATTGGCACAATGTATGGTGAATTACTTGGTCAGTTTAGGCGTTATGCAGGTCATGTAACTGCTAATGTTGGTGGAGTTTATGAAACATTCAAATTATCGGAGTCCAATGAAACGGTTTATGAAGTAACACCAAAAACTCGTCAGAAAGAAGCGGTAGCTTATTTAAATAAACAAGTATTTGAAACTCCTTCATGGCTTATTGATAGAGAGTTGTGGAATAAAATCAATAACCCAATTAGCAATGATCCAGTAATGGGTCTACAAGATGCTGTAATGGGTGGATTGGTTAGTGGTACTAAACTAGCGCGTTTACAATTAGCTGCTAATCGTTTTGGAACTGATAAAGCTTACAATGCAATGGAATTATTGAATGATGTTCAAACAGGATTGTTTAGCGAATTAAATTCAAAGAAAACCATTGATCAGTATCGTAGACTTTTACAAATTAGTTATGTTGATAGATTGGTTGCAATCATTAATCCAAGTACGCCACCAATTACAATACTAGCAGGATTTGGTGGAGGCGGCGGTGCTACTATCGATTTAAAAAAGAGTGATGTTCCTGCAATTGTTCGTGCTCAATTAATTGATCTTCGTTCAAAGCTTAACAGCACATCTGCTGGTTATAGCGATAAATTGAGTAGAGTACATTTACAAGAATTATCAGAAAAAATAAAGCATGGCTTAGATCCTAAATAACCATTGATTTAATAAAAGTTAACCCCCTTTTTAAACCTCACAGAAAATATCCTGTGAGGTTTTTTTATGGCATAATTTTGGATAAAGATATTTTATGAGATACTTATACATATTCTGCTTACTTATTATTTCAACCACTGTTTTTTCACAAAAAAGATTGCCCATTTGGGGCTATTTAAAAGACAGCGTTACCAATGAACCAATTGTATTAGCAAGTGTGGCCAATTTTGAAACTAAGAAAACAGTAATGACCAGTAATACTGGAAGGTTTAAGATTGAAGTAGCCGACAATCAAATTCTTTCATTTGCAGCAGTAGGCTATTTTTTCGACACTACTGCTTTTCATAAAACTTTACTTATAAAAGATACATTGTATTTATATCTTAAGCCCCTCGCACGTTCATTAGGAAATGTTACAGTTTATTCAAAAGCAACCAACGCTTATCAACAAGATAGTATAGAAAGAAGAAAAGATTTTATGGGTAACAGAGTTCAATATACCATACCTACTGTTGCATTATCAAACACTGGAGCAGGACTGGGCATTAACATTGATAGATACTCAAAACATGAAAAAGAAAAAAGAAAAGCATTTTCATTTTTTGAATCCAATGAAAAAGAAGAATATATTAATTACCGATTTCCTGCTTCAATTGTAGTGAAGTATAGCGGACTAAAAGATGATGCATTACAAGAGTTTATGCAATTACATCGGCCTTCTTATGAATGGGTAAGAAAACATAAAAC
>JAYTXG010000219.1:0-19290 GCA_043743375.1 Sphingobacteriia bacterium | reverse complement strand
TCATCCAGACGATGTAGAACTAGGATGTTCAGGGGCATTGCTTTCCGCTCATGCTGAGGGTAAAAAAACAGGAATAATAGATTTAACCCAAGGTGAATTAGGAACTAGAGGAACAGCAGCCACTCGCTTAAACGAAGCCACAAAAGCTGCTTCAATTTTAGGAGTTTATCATAGAGAAAATTTAAAAATGGCAGATGGGTTTTTTCTAAATGATGAAACCAATCAACGAAAAATTATTGAAGTAATAAGAAGGTTTAGGCCTACTATCATTTTTGCGAATGCGGCTGAAGACCGCCACCCAGATCATGGTAGAAGCTCAAAATTAGTAGCTGATGCAGCTTTTTTAGCGGGATTAAGAAAAATAGAAACAATTGGTGCAGATGGTAAACCACAAGAAGCCTTCAGACCAACTTATGTATTTCATTATATTCAAGACCGGTTTTTAGAACCGAGTTTTGTGATTGATATAACTCCTTTTATGGATGTAAAAATGGAATCAATCTTAGCATATAGTACGCAATTTCATAACCTTAATTTGAACGAACCTCAAACTTATATTTCATCGCCGCAGTTTCTTGATACTGTAAAAAGTAGACATGCCATGTTAGGAAAAAGAATTGGTGTAGAATTTGCAGAAGGTTTTATTTCTGAAAAAACTATTGGTATTAGTAGCTTTGACGCATTTGTAAAAATATCAACATAAATTATATGAATAGCGTAAAAGTTGGTCTAGTGCAAATGACTTGTACTAATAGTAAGGAAGAAAATATTTCAAAAGCAATAATTGGTATCAAAGAGGCAGCTTCAAAAGGAGCACAAATAATTTGTTTACAAGAATTATTTACTTCCTTATATTTTTGTGACTTAGAAGATTATGATAATTTTAAGTTAGCTGAAGTAATTCCTGGTGAAACAACTAATACCTTATGTAAAGTAGCAACAGAACTAAATGTTGTTATTATTGCATCACTATTTGAAAAAAGAGCACAAGGGTTGTACCATAATACCACTGCTGTTATTGATGCTGATGGTACCTACTTAGGGAAGTATCGAAAAATGCATATACCTGATGATCCTGCATTTTATGAAAAGTTTTATTTTACGCCAGGCGACTTAGGATACAAAGTTTTTAAAACTAGATTTGCTACAATTGGAGTTTTAATCTGTTGGGATCAGTGGTACCCTGAAGCAGCAAGAATCACTGCTTTAATGGGTGCAGAAATATTATTTTTTCCTACAGCTATTGGTTGGTCTACTTCACAAGATGAAGCAACTAATACTGAACAATATAATGCATGGCAAACCATTCAAAGAAGTCATGCTATTGCTAATGGAGTTCATGTTATAAGTGTAAATAGAGTAGGACTAGAACAAAACGGATTAATGAAATTTTGGGGTGGTTCTTTTGTATCTAATCCTTTTGGAACGCTTTTGTATAAAGGATCTCATCATAATGAGGAAGTTGCTGTTGTGGAGGTTGACCTTGCAAAAACTGATCAGTATAGAACACATTGGCCATTTATGCGCGACAGAAGAATTGAATCTTATCAGCCGATTACCCAAAGATTTCTTGACGAAGACTAATAATTAAATTAGTACAATATTTAATGAAAAATGAACTTGTAACACCTGCTAGTAACGGATATTATTTCCCAGCAGAATTTGCAAAACATGAAGCAACATGGCTGAGTTGGCCTCATAAAGAAGCAAGTTGGCCTGGTAAAATAGAAAGTATTTATTTTAGCTATTGTTTATTTGTAAAATACCTAACACAAAGCGAAAAAGTTCGAATTAATGTTGCTAGTTTGGCAATGGAAGTTTTTGCAAAAACACATTTAGAAAGAGCTAATGTGAATATGAATCAGGTTCAATTTTTTATGCATCCAACTAATGATGCATGGTGTAGAGATCACGGACCTGCATTTTTAATTAATCCAACAGCCAATCAAAAAAAAGTGATCGTAGATTGGAATTACAATGCTTGGGGAAATAAATATCCTCCATTTGATTTAGATGATATTATACCAACTTTAATTGGTAATCATTTTAATATTCCTGTTTATAATCCCGGGATAATTATGGAAGGAGGTTCAGTTGATTTTAATGGAGCGGGTACTTTACTTACTTCAAATTGTTGCTTATTAAATGAAAATAGAAATCCGCATTTAAATCAATCTCAAATAGAGCAATACCTGTATGATTATTATGGTGTACAACAAATTTTATGGGTAGAAGATGGAATTATTGGTGATGATACAGACGGCCATATAGATGATACAGTTAGATTTGTAAATGAAGACACTGTAATTACTGTAATTGAAGAAAATAAACAAGATGAAAATTATCAATTATTACAAACCAATCATCAACAATTAAAGCAAATGCGTTTGTTGAACGGTAAACAATTGAATATTGTAGAATTGCCAATGCCAGATGCTATAATATATGAAAATCAAAGATTGCCTGCATCTTACGCCAACTTTTATATTAGCAATGCACATGTTATTGTGCCAACTTTTAGATCACCTAAAGATGATATTGCTTTAAAAATTATTACAGAATGTTTTAAAGATAGGAACGTAGTTGGTATTGATTCAACGGATATAATTTGGGGATTGGGAAGTTTTCATTGTTTAAGTCAACAAGAACCAGCAGTTTAAAATATTCATTAATTTATCCAAGATGCCGTTTAATTTCTTTTGCAACATCTCTATTTTTAATAGTATCTCTTTTGTCGAATAATTTTTTCCCTCGGGCTAATCCTATTTCTACTTTTACCATTCGCTTTTCATTAAAGAAAACTTTTAATGGAATGATTGTAATGCCTTTATCCTTTAGTTTTAGCATAATTTTATTAATCTCTCTCTTATGCAATAAAAGTTTTCGATCATGTACTGCAATATGATTATTTACTGTTCCATGAGAGTATTCTGCAATGTATAAACCACGTACCCAAAGTTCACCATCATCTATTAAACAAAATGCATCATTAAAACTGAGTTTACCTTCTCGTATAGATTTTACTTCAGTGCCAAGCAGAGCAATCCCTGCTTCATATTTATCATCTATGAAATAATTAAAATAAGCTTGGCGATTGTGCATACTCAATTTCGAAACAATTGTATTACTTGTGAGAGTTTGTCTTTCAAACTTTTTCTGTCGATTATAAAATCTAAAAACCCATGTTCTAATAAGAATTCACTTCGTTGAAATCCTTCTGGAAGATCTTTTTTTATAGTTTCTTTAATAACACGAGGGCCTGCAAATCCAATTAAAGCACCGGGTTCAGCAATATTCAAATCGCCCAACATACCAAAGCTTGCAGAAATGCCTCCAAATGTAGGATCAGTAAGTAAAGAAATGTAAGGTATTTGTGCATCACTTAATTGTGATAATTTTCCACTAGTTTTTGCTAATTGCATTAAGCTAAAAGCACTTTCCATCATTCTGGCTCCGCCGCTTTTACTAATTACCAAATAAGGAAGTTTATGTTTAATGCAATAATCAACTGCTCTACTAAATTTTTCGCCCATTACACTTCCTAATGATCCTCCTATAAATTCAAAATCCATACAAGCAATCACTATCTCTTCCCCATTTATTTTTCCAACTGCCACTCGCATTGAATCTTTTAAATCTGTTTTTGAATGAATGTCATCAAGTCTTTTCTGGTAATTTTTTAAATCAGTAAATCCTAAAGCATCTTTACTTTTTATATTATCAAAAAGTTCAGTGTACTCTTGATTATCAAATAAAATATCATAATATTCTTCGCTTCCTATTCGATGATGATGATTACATTTCGGGCAAACGAATAAGTTTTCTTTAAGTTCTGTGGTGGTACATATTAAATTGCATTCTGGGCATTTATTCCACAATCCTTCTGGAGTTTCTTTTTTGTCGGCAGTAGAAGTTAAAATTCCTTTGCGTTTACGGGTAAACCATCTCGACTTGCTTACTTCTGATTGTTGAACTTCTTCAGCGCCAGCTAAATTGGATTCTATATCTTCTTCTCTTTCTTTTTTCATTTTAGCTTTACGATTGGGGTAGGAAAGATAATTAATATTTTAAAATAGTAATTATATGCCTAAAAGGGAGTATAATGAAGTATTAATCAGTATATTATATATAATAACATTATCGTAGTGAAAAATAAATCAACTATCAACTAATGCTGTTGTTACGCGTTCCTGTTGATACAATTTAAATCTTCAAAAGCTATTTCTAATCGTTTTAAAAAAGTTTCTTCTCCTTTCCGCAACCAAACACGAGGATCGTAGTATTTTTTGTTGGGTTTATCTGCTCCTTCTGTGTTTCCTAATTGGCCTTGTAAATAGCTTTCATTTTTTACATAGTATTGTTGAATTCCTTCCCAAAAAGCCCATTGAAGGTCTGTATCAATATTCATTTTGATGGCACCATAACTAATTGCTTCTCTAATTTGATTTTGTGGTGAACCACTTCCACCATGAAATACAAAATAAACAGGTTTCTTTCCCGTTTTTAATTCTCTTTCGATGTAGTCCTGACTATTTTTTAAAATTTCTGGACGCAATTCCACATTACCTGGTTTGTAAACTCCATGGACATTTCCAAACGCTGCCGCAATGGTAAACATATTGCTTACTTTTCCTAATTCAGTATAAGAATAAGCTACATGTTGAGGTTGGGTATACAATTTATCATTTTCTATATCACTATTATCAACGCCATCTTCTTCACCTCCAGTTACCCCTAATTCAATTTCAATGCTCATGCCCAATGGAGCCATGCGTTTAAAGAATTCTACAGAAGTTTGAATATTTTCTTCAATAGGTTCTTCAGACAGATCCAACATATGTGAACTAAATAATGGCTGACCTTTTTCTTTAAAAAATTGTTCACCTGCATCAATTAAACCACTAATCCATGGTAACCATTTTTTAGAAGCATGGTCAGTGTGCAACACTACAGGCACTCCGTAATATTTAGCAACATTATGAATATGCAATGCCCCAGAAATTCCACCAGAAATATTTGCTTGTAAAGCATCGTTGGGCATTCCTTTACCTGCAATGAATTGAGCACCTCCATTTGAAAATTGAATGATTACTGGAGAGTTTACTTTTGCAGCAGTTTCTAATGTTGCATTTATAGTATTAGTGCCGATTGTATTTACTGCTGGCAAAGCAAATTGGTTGTCTTTGGCATCATTGTATAAAGCTTCTAATTCCTTTCCAAATAAAACCCCAGAACTGTACTTTTTCATACTTATTTATTTTTAATTTTAATAGCATTTGTAATATTTTCATTAATTATTACGTGCTCAAGATAAGGAAGATATGACTAAAATCCAATCCTATGGTTTTTGCATGTTTGAAGCTAATGTTTAATGTGTATATTTAATTTGAAATTTCTGATAACCCTATTCTTTTGCCCTGTAAAAAGTTTATTTAAGTGAAATCTCAATTTAAGTATGAAATATTTTTTTAACATCCCATTATTTGTATTTTTTATGTTAATGTCAATTTGCATTTCAGCTCAATCAACGAATGCTGAAAAAATTGTAGATAAAAATTTAAAAGCATATAATAATAGAGATATCGACGGATTTATGGCTTTATTTACTCCTGATATTGCATTGTATAATTTAGGAGATAGCAAACCATCAATTATTGGTTTTGAATCTATTAAATCATTTTATAAAAAAGTATTTGATGCTTCCCCAAAGTTGCATTCAACTATATTAAAACGTATTGTTTATGATAATAAAATAATAGACCATGAAAGAATTGTTGGAAGAGTAGGATCCAATAAACCCATTGAAATTGTGGTTATTTATGAAATTAAAGCGAATAGAATAGCAAAATTAACTGCAATTAGAAAATAATTAAGCTGAAGTATTATGCTTAACCCTATTTTAACGGTACTTGTACCACGATCCCGTATTGAATAAAAGTACAGTTTCATCTTCTTTTATGAAATCCTTTTCAATTAGTTTTTTTAATCCTACAAATGCTGCGCTTCCTTCGGGAGACAAAATCATACCTTCTAATCGGGCAATTTTATCTATTCCATCAATCATTTCATTTTCTGTAATAGTAACAGCAGTACCATTACTTTCTTTTACCACTGCTTGAATTAAATCTTTTGCAAAAGGGTAGGGCACTGCTAAACCACTTGCAATTGTTGCTTTAGGGGAAAAGGTTTCAAGAACATGCCCGTTTTCAAATTCTTGAATCATGGGGTTGCAATTTTCGGTTTGTACAATAATCATTTTTGGTAATTTATTAGTAATCCATCCTAATTGAATCATTTCTTTAAAAGCTTTCCACATGCCAATTAATCCTGTTCCTCCACCAGTTGGATAAATAATTATATCTGGTAATTGCCAGTTTAATTGTTCTGCAATTTCATATCCCAATGTTTTCTTACCCTCAATTCGATAGGGCTCTTTCATAGTACTCATGTCGAATGCGCCAGTTTGAGTAGCAATGGTTTTAGCCAATTTGCCGCATGCATCAATAAGACCATCTACTTCTATCAACTCAGCACCATACAACTTGCATTCATCTTTTAAAGTAGTAGAAGTATGCTTTGGCATAATTACCGTTGCCTTAATATTTGCTTTTGCTGCATAAGCACTTAAAGCACCTCCTGCATTGCCTGCAGTTGGAATAATGCAATGGTTTATACCTAATTCTTTTGCTTTAGAAATGGCAACACTTAATCCCCTAGCTTTAAAAGAACCTGTTGGGTTTTCACCTTCATCTTTTAATAATATTTTTCGACAATTAATTATTTTTGAAAGCTTTTCCAAATGGTGAATCGTTGTATATCCTTCACCTAAACTAACCATGTTTTGTGAGTCGATTAATGGCAACAACTCTTTATATCGCCATAATGTGGGCGGTCTATCTTTGAGTATATTCTTAGATAATGGCGTTAAGTTGTATTGTGCTAAAAGTGGTACATTACAGCATGTTGCATACGACTCTATTTGTTGATAGTTGTACTGCTTATTGCATTTGTAGCAATACAAAAACTGAAGTCTTGAGCCTGTAGAAATAATTGATTGCACTATGCAAAACTATGTATTGATTATAACTATTACAATCATTAATCATTATAACCTATAACTATAAATTATAAATGCTTTTTGCTAATTTAATAAACCGGTTGTTTAATTCACTTGTTTCGCCTTTTCGTTGAATTATATAAAAATTCCTTTCAATATTCAAACCTTCAAATTGTATTTCAGTTAACTCGCCATATTTTAATTCTTTTGAAACTGATCTCTGGGGTAAAAATCCGAGTGAATCAGATGCTAACAAAAAGTTTTTTAATGCTTCGGTGCCCCCTAGTCTAACTTTAATGTTGAGATTACTTATTTTAATATTATTCTTTTCAAGTGAGAACTTTAATGCTGCCAATGTTCCGCTACCTCTTTCTCTGATCGCAATTGGCATTTGTAGAATATCCTTTAATTGATATTGTTTTCGTTTTGCAATAGGGCTGTTACTTTTACATAAAGCAACTACTTTATCTGATAAAAAAGGTTGATAATCTACATTAGTTAACTTGCCTCTTCCCTCAATAATGCCAATATTAATATCTTCATTTAGTAATGCTTCTAAAACAAGTTCGGAATTTCTGTTTAATGAACTTATATTCATCAATGGGTATAATTGATTAAAAGCAGATAATACTTTTGGTAGTATATAAAGCGCTACTGTTGTACTTGCTCCTAATTTCAATAGACCTTTTGCCTGAAATGAATCATTTAATGTGGCAATTTCAAATTCAGTTTGATCTTGAATTTTTTTTACTATCTGAAGTTTTTCATACAGTAAAGTTCCAGAATTAGTTAGTTCAATATGAATTCCTTTTCTATTAAAGAGTTTTGTTTTGTAAAAAGCTTCTAAAGCTTTAATATGATTACTTATGGCAGGTTGTGAGATATATAAAACATCACTAGCTTTTGAAAAACTTTGTTGTTGTGCAACAGTTAAAAAAACTTCATGCCTTGTAGATATCATTAATTATTATTTGGCTAAACATTGAATTACGTCGTACTTTGTTACAATATGGTAATCTCCTTTATCATCTTTAGCCAAAACTGCTCCATTGTCTTTATTGATTAAGCCTCCAATTTTTTCTACAGGGGTATGAAAGTCGACCAATGGAAATGCTAGCTCCATCACACTTTCAACAGTAGCATGTTTAATCTCTGCATTATTAAATACTTTTAAAAACAATCCAACTTCACTAATACTTCCTACAGTAATATTATTATGCATTACTGGAATATGTTCAATATCATATTTTTTCATCAACTCCACTGCATCTGCAACAGTTTGAGTTAATTCCACTGTAACTAATTTTTTACCAATTCTTCCGCTAACAATATCTCTAAAAGTTTTAACTTCTAAAAAACCTCTTTCCATCATCCATTGATCATTATAAATTTTTCCAATATACCTACTGCCATGATCATGAAAAACACAAACAACTACATCATCTTTTGTAAGTTGATCTTTTAACTGGATCAATCCTTGCAAACAGCTACCAGCACTATATCCGCAAAACAGTCCTTCTTCTTTGGCAATTCTGCGTGCCATTATTGCACCGTCTTTGTCTGTTACCTGTTCAAAATGATCTATAACGCTCATGTCATAATTTTCTGGAACAAAATCCTCACCAAATCCTTCGCTAATATATGGATGAACAAAACTCATATCAACATTGCCCGTTTTATAATAATTGGTGAGCAATGAACCATAAACATCTATAGCCCAAACTTTAATATTTGGGTTCTTTTCTTTTAAATACATAGCTGTTCCAGTAACAGTTCCTCCAGTACCTGCAGTGCAAACAAAATGGGTGATTTTCCCTTCTGTTTGTTCCCAAATTTCTGGCCCAGTACTTTCATAATGTGCTTGCCTATTGGCCAGATTATCGTATTGATTCATGTACATAGAATTGGGAATTTCTTTTCCCAATCTCTTTGCTACACTGTAATAACTGCGTGGATCTTCGGGTAAAACATTGGTGGGGCAAACGATAACTTCCGCACCAACTGCCTTTAATATATCTGCCTTTTCTTTTGATTGTTTATCGGTAGTTACAAAAATACACTTGTATCCTTTTACACAAGCAGCCAAGGCTAGTCCCATGCCAGTATTACCACTTGTTCCTTCTATAATGGTGCCTCCGGGTTTTAATTTCCCTTCTCTCTCAGCTACTTCAACCATTTTCAATGCCATTCTATCTTTAATTGAATTACCTGGATTAAAGTAATCCACTTTTGCTAAAATGGTGCCAGGCAAACCGATAGAAACCTTGTTCAATTTAATCATTGGTGTATTGCCAATGGTTTCTAATACATTATTCTTCCACATAAAAGCTAACAATTGTTTGTACAAAGGTATAGTTTTGGAACAAGGTTCTTAACCTTTATAACTATTGTCTAAAGAAAAATTTTCGGGAAATTTTGGTGTAATTGTTTGGTAAAACTCCATAATAGATTTCATCGCCTGATTAAATTCAATTGGATGAATCACTTTAGCAATACCCGCAGTTTTAGTTGCATAATCTACATAGCCTAAAAGAATAGGCACATTAGACTGTTGTGCAATATGAAAGAATCCTGTTTTCCAATTATCTTGCTTACTTCTACTTCCTTCAGGAGTAATCACAATTATTAATTCTTCATTTGCTTTAAATAAATCGGTCATTGCATCTACAAAACTTATACGATTGCCGTTTAATATTGGAGTTCTGTCAATAGCAATTCCACCCAATGGCTTCATTATTATGCTATATGGAAATTTCATCCATTCTTTTTTTACTGTAAACCTTATTTTTAATTTGTAAATAGCAAAAGCTGCCATAGTATACCAAAAATCCCAATTACTGGTATGAGGCGCTGCGATTATTATACATTTCTTTATGTCAATTGGTATTTGATGGTCTACCTTCCATCCTGTTTGATTAAAAATAAACAAACATATTTTTCGAATCATGAATTTATAAGTTTGGTAAGTTAAGCCTTAAATGCGTTGGCCATTTTTGAACATAAATCACAAGAAACCATTTTTGCAGCAACGTTAATCATGTTATTAAAAGCTTTTGCAGTGCTAATTCCGTGACCAATAATTACTGGTTTTGCAACACCTAAGACTGGGGTGCCCCCATAATTTTCATAATGAAATCGGTTGAAATAGTCATCATTTTCAACACCTCTTTGAACAGCTATATCATAAAAAGACTCAGCTAATTTTAATACAATATTTCCTGTAAATCCATCACATACAAAAACGTCTGCTTTGTTGCCAAAGAAATCCCTTCCTTCAATATTTCCAATAAAATTAATTTGATTGTTTTCTTTCAATAGGGGATAAGTAGCTTGTGCTAAGATATTGCCTTTGCCTTCTTCTTCACCTACATTAATTAATCCAACTCTTGGGTTGCTTAATCCCACAATATGCTCTGCATAGAGGCTTCCTAAAATGGCAAATTGATTGAGTAGTTCTGGTTTGCAATCTGCATTCAAACCAACATCTAATAATACTCCAGTTGATCCATTAATTTTTGGAACAATGGTAGCTATTGTTGGACGTAATATACCTTCTATTGCTTTAATGGTAAACATAGCACCAACTAACATTGCACCGGTATTTCCAGCACTAATAAATGCGTCAATTTTTCCGGTCGCTAATAAATGAAAACCGATAGCAATGGAAGATTGTTTTTTTTCTTTTAAAGCTTTTGTTGGATGTTCGTGATAGCCAATTACTTCTGATGCATGTATAAAATGCAAATTAGGTGATGAAATATTGTATTCCTCCATGAGAGGTATTACAACAGCTTCATCACCTATACAAAATATGTTTACAGCATCTGTGGTATTAGACATAAAAAGGTGAATACCTTTCACTGCTTCTAGCGGTGCAAAATCTCCTCCCATCATATCTAGTCCTATATTCATGTAAGTAAGCTACTAAAATAAATTGATCTTAAAAGTTAAGCTTTCAATGGTGCTTTTTCTGCAACTAACTTTCCTTTATAAAACAATTTACCCTCACTTACATGAGCACGATGGCGCACATGAATTTCCCCTGTAGTACTATCCTTGCTTAAGGTTACTTCCTGTGCAACATAGTGTGTTCTTCTCTTAGCACTTCTCTGCTGTGAATGTCTGCGTTTTGGATTCGGCATTGCTGAATATTTATTGTATCAAAAAAAAGTTATTCTAAATCTTTAAATTTTTCTAGTCCCTTCCATAAAGTTGGAGATTCACTTTGTGCTTTCACTTCCATCTTTCTTAATTTCTCCAACACTTCTTTATTACATTTCACACCACCAAACTCTTCTGGCTTACACATTTTTTGCAATGGCAAACTAAGATTAATAAACTCGTATATCCAATCAGCTACATGTAAATGACTTTCACCCCTAATGATATAATATACATCTGGATCTTCTTCCTGCTCATTCATTGTATTAGGTTCATCAACCATCTTTACAATGATATTAAACTCGTCCCATAACTGAAACGGGATATTATTTCCACAACGATCACAGTTAGAATATACTATACCATCAATATCAAACTTTAATAACATAAAGCCAGATTTTTTATCCAGACTTAGTTTGATGTTAGTGGCACAGTTTTTAAAATCCTGTTCACCATATGTAACAAAGAACTTATCTTCCACATTGTATTCATATATATGAATACCCTGCTTTAAACCCACAAAAGCGATCTCAAATTCACGCTGATTACTCATATCCACATTTTAAGGGTGTGCAAAGGTAGAAAAAAGCACTCAATTTGCCAAAGTAAACCTAAAAAATGCCATATAAGGATTTGTGCTCACTAACTTTGAGTAACCTTTTATTATGGCTTTTGCAATTACCATTAAAGAAAATCAGTTAAAAAGAACTATTTGGCTCCTTTTCGGGGTGTTTTTGGTGTATTTTACAGGTATTTTGCCCGATTTTGTGGAAAAATGTTATTCACTCATTTTTTATCCACTTTTAGGAAATTGGCTAAGATTTTTTTTTGGATGGATTCCCTTTAGCGTTGGCGACTCACTTTACATCATTTTTGGAATATGGTTGGTTGCTAAACTTAAGAAAGGAATTCGGAAAATTTACCTAGAAAGAATTTCCCCTAATCTTATTCTTTATTTTTTAGGAAAAGGAGTTCATTTTTTTTGTTGGACATACGTGGTGTTTAAACTTTTTTGGGGACTGAATTATAGTCGTTTGGGTATTGAGCATCAATTAGGCATTCATAAATATCAGTATTCCAAAGAAGATATTACTGCTCTAACAAATTTACTAATTAAGCAAACCAACCTTCTCCGGATGTCATTTCCATATAGTAATCTTCCAAATTATTCACTAAATCTTTTACAACTAGAAGCTAAAAAAAGCTATAATCAAGCAAATTTGGTGTATCCATTTTTAAACTATAAGAACTTATCCGTTAAAAAAAGTTTGTTTACACCAGTAGCCGATTATATTGGGTTTACAGGATACTATAATCCATTTACTGGAGAAGCTCAATTAAGAACCGATGTGCCTAATGTTTTAACTCCTTATATCACTTGCCATGAAATGGCTCATCAACTTGGTTATGCTAGTGAAAGTGAAGCCAATTTTGTAGGTTATTTGGCTGCATCTAATTCAAGTAATCTCTATTTTAAATACTCAGTATACCTAGATCTTTTAGGGTATGCACTTTCACAACAATTTATTCTGTATGCAAGAGGTAGTAGTTATAAGGATTTGGAGAAAGTGGTGATATACAATAAAACCAATATCGATACATTAGTAAAAAGCGATAGAAAAGAAATTCGACAATTTTTTATGATGCGAAAAAATAATATTTCACCAATTTCGACTAATTTATATGATCAATACCTTAAAATGAACAAGCAATTAGCAGGAATAAATAGTTATGATGAAGTACTTGGTTGGTTAATAGCTTATCAAAAAAAATATAAAAAGTTGTAAGTTTCCTTCATTAAATTTTACACAACACATTTAGTTTAATTTACACCCTAAGATGAATAATTCAATTAAGCTAATACTTTCTCTTTTATTTACTATTGGTGTGGGTTCATTGGGTAGTGTATTTACCATTACGGAAATCTCCAATTGGTTTGCCTCTTTACAAAAACCTACATTCAACCCACCTAATTGGATATTTGGACCAGTTTGGACTATTCTTTACACGCTTATGGGTGTAGCACTTTATTTAGTTTGGAAAAAGCCTATCTCAAAAGATAGAAATACTGCTATCTTTTTTTTTATGATTCAGTTTATATTAAACTTTTTTTGGTCGATCATTTTCTTCAAATATCATCTAATTGGATGGGCTTTAGTTGAAATATTATTGATGTGGATATTTATAGTGGTTTCCATCTTTTTTTTCTGGAGAAATTCAACCTTGGCAGCTTCTTTGCTTATACCATATTTGGTTTGGGTAAGTTTTGCAACAATATTAAATGCAGCAATTTTTCAGTTGAATTAAAAAGTATTCTTCCACATCATACTTTCAATAGGCTTATTAGGCTGACCGTTATATTTGGCATTCTTTTTCTGGTTATAAGTAGTTCCAATTTCCCCATCTACAGGAAAATAAATTAATTGCCCAATTGGCATCCCTTTATAAATTCTTACAGGTTGTTTGCAAGATATTTCCAACGTCCAGTTACCACAAAAACCAACATCGCCCTTACCCGCTGTTGCATGAATATCTATGCCTAATCTGCCGGTAGAAGATTTTCCTTCCAAAAAAGGCACATGAGCAAGGGTTTCTGTATACTCTTCCGTTACACCTAAGTAAAATCCGAGAGGATTTATAACATACCCTTCCTGAGGTATTTCAAAATACTCAATTTTATTGTGCTTTTTAGCGTCTAATTCAGCATCTACATATACTGCTAACCATTTGCCTAAATGAACATCATAACTGTTAGTTCCTAACTCTCCACGATCGTATGGTTCAATTTTAATGGTGCCTTTTTTGATTTCTTCTAAAATGCGTAAATCACTTAAAATCATTCTTGCTACTTTTACTTTTAAATTGTAATACTGCAATATATAAATCCTAATTACTAAAGTGCCACTGTATTATCAACAAAATATCAACGAAACAACAAAATTAGCAGTTTGGAAAATAACCGAAGAGGATTCTTTTTTTATTCAACAAGTGCCTTTAAAGCAATCTATTGCTCATCCTCTTATTCGTTTGCAGCATTTAGCTGGCAGGTATTTATTAACCTATTTGTTTCCCGATTTTCCTATCTCACTTATTGAAATTGCCGACACTCGAAAACCTTTCTTGCCACAAGAAGATTTTCATTTTTCAATTTCGCATTGTGGAAATTATGCTGCAGCAATTGTAAGTTGTAATAAAAGAGTAGGAATTGATGTTGAATTGGTAACCAACAGGGTTGAGCGAATTAAAAATAAATTTTTAAATGATGAAGAATTAAAAAGTTTACAAATTGTCGAATCACCTACAAATTTTATAGAAAAATTAACCGTTCTATGGAGCGCTAAGGAAGCGATGTTTAAATGGTGGGGGAGGGGAGATATTGACTTTAGAGATGTAATGAGAACCCATCCTTTCGAATTAAATTCTAGTGGAACTATCAATGCTGATTTTATTAAAAACGATTTTTTTCAGCAATTGAATTTACAATATAAATTGCAAAATGAGCTTAGTTTGGTTTGGATTGTTTCTGATTTTAATTAATCCGCAATTTTATTTTTGGTTTTTGAAACATGTTTTAAAAATTTGTGCAGTGCTTGTTTCATGTGAGTTTTTAATAATTGTCCCATTGTTGTTGCTCGTAAATATTGATCGTTGTTAAAATGAACTGCCAATGATTTCTTCAATTCATCTATTTTCTCAGCCTTAGAAATCGGATCATCATTCATTATGTCTAGTAACTCTTTTATTCTATATCTAGATGAAACTAATCTGAATGTCATCATTGTTTTTTCTTCTGCTTGGTATTGCTCAATTGATTGTTGGTTTAGTTGCTTCATTACTAAATTAACAAGCGGACTATTTTCCTTAAAAAATTGCGGAAGGTATAAATTTTTTCTTCCTTCATAGGACTGTTGATCAAAATCAATTGCTCTTATTCGGTATTGAAAATCTTCAATATCAGGAATAATATTTACAACGAAATTATAGGCGCGCATATCACCCAAAAGTTGTACAAAACATCTTTCATTAAATTTTACAAATTCTTTTGCCAAACGAATTTGATTGGTTTGATTGCTATTTAAATAATCAGCAATAAATACATCACCTGGTATGCCAGGAATATGTTCTTCTATAAGCGTTTCTTTGCAGGTAAAATAAGTCATTCTATTGGGAGATAGTAAGTGTTCTAATTCTAGTCCATACACTCTGCTAGCATCAGCTTGTTTAATATAGTAATGATCGTAATTATCATTAAACTTATTGATGATCCTTATTCTGAATGGTTTACTATTCCCAAAAAAACAATAGTCAATTCTTGCAACATCTAAATGATCTACAAAACTCATATCGCCCTCCGTCTTTAAAATTGCATAAACACGAATTAAACTTTCTCTTAAAAATTTCCATTCATGCATGTCATAAGAAGCTTTCTCCCATGCTGTATCCTTGCCATGCTTATCTTTTAGCGGAACAGTGTAAGTGAATTTATGTAAGTCATTATAACCAAATGGCAGTATAACTTCTCTTCCATATTTAATTAAGTAATTTCGCAAATCACTTTTAATAGGGTAGATAGGTTTTTTTTGAGATGGCAAATCGGATTGGCCAGAATGATTAATATGGTCGATGAAATTAATCAAGTAGCAAAGATTCGTTGTCGTCTTCTAATAAATTTAAGTTTACAGCATCTGCACCAGCAATGCCTTCTACTGATCCCTTTATATGTGCTGCGTTCAATAAGATCTTGTCTAATTGTTTTTCTCTAGCCTTCCACATTTTTTCCATGGCATCTCTTTCTTTCTGAATACTTTGGCGCATACTTCTATAACCTTCACTAATTGCTTTCCATTGCTCACTAAATTCGGTACCGATTAAATAATCGTATAGCATTACCATTTTATCACCTTTGTTCTCTTGGCTTTTTTTAGCATCAGCTACTTTTAATACTGCATTGCGCAATAGGAGAGCAACGCTTCTAACTTCCGACATTGTGCAAATGTAAACGCCTTCTTTTTCTCCAAATCGTTCCATATCTTTTGGAAATGTTTGGGTTACAATTACGGCTATATCAGCACCAAAATGTCGCATGTCTTTTTTCAATTTATCTATCCATTCATTAGAGAAGTCTTTGGTTCGTTTACTTTCATAAATAATTTTGCCCGATTCGTTGCCAAATTGGTTACGAACTATCTGTATGCAATCTGCACCTTTAACTCCTTTACCTACTGCTTCTATTTTATCGAATGGAAATGTACTTTCTAAAATTTGTTCTAAAATAAGCTCATGCACTTCACCCTGTAACTGCATGCTGCCTTGTTCCGATTTGCGGCGCATTTCATCGGCTAATTTTTTTTGGTCTTCAAGTTGCTTTTCAAGCTCCTTATTTCGCAATAGGTATTCTTGTTCTTTAATGCTTGATTTCTCTGCTTCCCCTTTTCTTAATTCTTCTTTCATTTTTTCGCGTTCTTCCATCAATTGACGTTGAACAGTTAGCTGCAATTCTTCTTCTTTATTTTTTAAAGCTTGTTCATTTTGTAGAAATTCCAATTCCTTTTTACGAAACTCTTTTAATTTTTGGTCCGAATCATTTGCATTTTGTTGAAGTAGTTTTATTTGATTTTCATAGTCAGCAGCTATACTTATTTTGATTGATTCTTGCATTTCAGTCTGCAAGCGCTTCTTTTCAACTTCTATTTGTGCAATTGTTTCGGCTTCCTTCTTTTTTTGCCAATCTACCATTTTGCCTCGAAGTTCTTTTTCTATTTCATCTCGCATGGAATCGCCCGGTTCAAATTGGTGATTACAATTAGGGCAGGTGATAATAAAACTCGACATATATTAAAATTAGGCCTTAAAGGTATTGAAAAGAATTTGTTGAAAAGAATAACCTGCTTACTCAAAAGAAGTATAATACTAAGTTATTGCTGTTTTGTATCAATCTATCTTATGCTATATCATAGACCAGTATCACATCAAAATCAAAATTTTCTGCACTGCCCAATAACGCTATCATAACCTGTATGGGGTAATCTTTTTTGTAAGGTATTTTTTTCAATAAACTATCAAATAAAACGCACCAACTTAGTTGGAGGCGTTTGTGCCCGAGACTGGATTGCCGTTTTTCGCTTTGCTCAAAACGTCTTCCTTAGAAGGGGGCTTACCCAAACTAAAAGCCCTTACTTGCTTCGCAAGTTGGATATTTTTCACTGCCCGCATCCCGAAGCAAGCTTCGTTCGCGACCAATAAAAAAGTCCCGCACTTCTTGCAGGACTTTAACTTTGTGCCCGAGACTGGATTCGAACCAGCACGCCATTTCCAGCACCACCACCTCAAGGTGGCTTGTCTACCAATTTCAACACCCGGGCTTATTATAATTGCAATATTAGAAAATAATCATTACATCCTTTCAGGTACTTTTATGCCCAATACCAACATCCCACTTTTAATTACACTTGCGGTTAATATTGATAACATTAATCTTAATGCTTTTTTTTCCTCATTCTCTGCATTTGCAATTTTATGCTCATTGTAAAATGAACTATATGTTTTTGCTAAATTAAATATATATATAGCCATTTTGGATGGGTCAAGTTCTTTGCCAGCATCATTTAATAAATCTGGAAATTGCTCCAGCTGCGTAACCAATTCTTTTTCTAGTGGCAAAAAAACATGATCCGAAATAACTTTTTCAGCATCTATTTTCAAACCAATGTTGATGCCTAATTTTCGAAGTACACTTTTAATTCTTGCATGGGTATATTGTATAAATGGACCGGTAAAACCATGAAAGTCGATACTTTCTTCTGGATTAAAAACCATTTTCTTTTTAGGATCTACTCTCAATAAAAAAAACTTTAATGCTCCTAATCCCAATGTTTCATAAAGCTCGTTTCTTTCTTCATCAGTAAAATCATTTACTTTCCCAAGTTCTTCTGTTTTTCGTTTTGCAATTGCAATCATTTCATCTACCAATTCATCAGCATCTACTACTGTTCCTTCTCTGCTTTTCATTTTACCAGTTGGTAATTCTACCATTCCGTAACTCAAATGGAAAATACCATCTGCAGAAGGCAAATCCAGTTTTTGACAAATAAGCTTTAACACTTTAAAATGATAATTTTGTTCATCACCTACAACATATATACTCTGATTTGCATTGAATTCATTTTGTTTTTGTTCAGCCAAACCAATGTCTTGTGTTATATATACCGATGTGCCATCTTTTCGTTGTACTATTTTTTCATCTAATCCATATGCAGTTAAGTTAATCCAAACACTTCCATCTTCCTTTTGGTAAAAAACTTTAGTAGATAAACCTTTAGCAACTAAATCTTTTCCTAGTAAATAAGTATTGCTTTCGAAATATGTTTTATCAAAATCAGTACCTATTTTTTTATAAGTAACTTTAAATCCTTCGTAAACCCATTCATTCATTTTTTTCCAAAGCTCAATTACAGATGGTTTGCCCTCTTCCCAATCTAACAACATTTGTTGTGTTGCTTTCATTATTGGAGCAGATTTTTCAGCTTCTTCTTGTAGTATCCCTTTACTTTTTAATTCCTCAATTTGAAGTTTATATTCATCATTAAATTTTACATAATAATCACCTACAAAATGATCTCCTTTTTTATTGGTACTTTTTGGTGTTGCCCCATTTGCAAATAATTGCCAAGCAATCATACTCTTGCAAATATGTATACCACGATCATTTACAATACAAGTTTTGATAACATTATTACCAGTTTTTTTTAAAATTTCAGCAATACTTCTACCTAAAAAATTATTTCTCAAATGACCTAAATGTAGTGGCTTGTTGGTATTTGGAGAAGAGTATTCTACCATTACATTTAATCCATTTAATGCCGCTTGCCCATAAAGTGTGTTGAGGTAAGTATCTTTTAAAAATGCTAACCAGTAATTGTTATTAATGGTTAAATTTAAAAATCCCTTTACACAATTAAATTGTGTAAATAAATAGGGGTTATTTTTTGTTAAATGAGCTCCTAATTCTTGCCCAATTGTTTCGGGAGATTTTTTTAATTCTTTTATAAAAGCAAATAAAACTACTGTGTAGT
>JAYTXG010000218.1:0-5851 GCA_043743375.1 Sphingobacteriia bacterium | reverse complement strand
AATTAATGACCATAGGCTCTTACAACATTAACGACTTAAGCGCTTTAGCTAGTATAGAATTGAATTTAGATGTAAAAAATACTGCTTTTTGTAAAGAAGTCCGTAAAAAATTAGAGCAAATAATTATTAATGATTGCGTGGAAATTAATGCTGAAAAGTACAGTAGAAACAATACTATTTTCAAAAAGTTGGCTAACTGGACCGCTTATCAATTTATTAGAATGGTATTTTACCTATTCACTTTCAATTTTAAACGGCTAAATTAATTTCCTTTTATTCTTTTAAAGAAATTTTTTATCACTTCCCAATTCCATTTGTCGAATCTCCCTCGTTGTACCACCAATTTGTTACTGTTAGGAAGTTGCAAGTAATAATGAAATACAAATTTTTCTTTTGGATTATCCCAACCAATAATTTGTCCAAAACGTAAATCGTTAAAAACTAACGTATCGTTATATTTTTCGACTGTATAAAATTGATTAGAGAAACGAATTAGTTTTTGAATTTCCTCGTGATTTTGAACACGTTTTAATAAAATTTCATTTCGAGGAAAATACTGAAAATTAATTTCTTTATTTTTGTCAAAAATAGACCGAAATCCTACATAATATCCCTCATCGTTTCCAGATACAATATACCATAACCAGTTTTGCAATGGCGTTGGTGTGGTAAAATATCTTGTATTAGGTATATTCTGTTTAGCTAGAATTTCTTTTACATCACTATCCATTATAAATTTATTTACAGTACAATAACTAAGATAAATTAACGGAATGAAAACTCCGAACTTCCACCAAAAATTTCTTTTGGCACTAAACCGATTTAAAAAAACAAGCATTACAAAAGCTATACCTGCCCAAACAGAAAAAAATGGATCGGCAACATACATGATATTAAAAGAAAAACGTACATGACTAAAAGGTTCAAACCAACCAACTCCATAATTATTAAATCCGTCTAAAATTAAGTGAGCGAATACTTCAGTTCCAAAAAATAATACCCAAGTTCTAAACGGGATATTGTGTGGACGATGAATTTTATCTGCACTTAATGCAAATACAGGAATTATTAAAAGTGCAAATGAAACAGAATGTGTAAGACCGCGATGAGCTAATAAATTATCGGGCGTATTTAACCAAAACGAAGCAATAAAATCGATATCAGGAATACTTTGAGATAAGGCTCCCCACAACATGGCTTTTTTGCCAAAACCTTTTTCAAAAAAAGCTTCACCAATACAAGCTCCTATAGCAATGTGTGTAAGTGAATCCATTTTTTACTTTATTTTTTATACTATCACTAATCATCTTTGGAAAAAACACCTTCTATTTTACTCATTAACGAAGATACAGGTCCTTCCATTTTATTGGTATTGTCATCGATAGATTCGTCACCAAGTAGTTTGCCTGTATTTAATCCAGGTGGTAGACAGGGAAGTATTTTAATCCTTTCACTACTCAACAAATCTTCTAAATAATTATCATTTTTTAATTCGGTTACATAATTACTTTGGTTAATTACATACAAATAACCTGCTGCAACTTCATCTAATTTTATATTTATAAAACCTTCAGCATTATTAGTAAATTCGGCTACAGCAGTTATTACCTCTGCTTTATTTTTAAATATTATATGCAATAATTCTTCTGCATTTTGTTGTTTATTTATTTCCTCCGCAGCTTCTTTAGTTCTGGTTGCTTTGTACAATGCTGATAAAAAAAGTATCAATACTGATTGACTAGTTATATCATATTGGTCTTCATTTTCAGGATGACCAGTAGTTGAATCCATTTTTTGAAGTACTGGATAGTGTAAAAATTCTTGTAAGTCTTGTGAAAGATTCATTTTTATATTTTTAAAAGTTAAGAAAATAAGTTGCGATTAAATTTATCATTTGCTCACAAAACCTTCTTTGAGCATTCTTTTATAAACTGCATTCGCAACCTCTTCTGTCATTTTCTGCAATCCAGCGGGATTGGTGGTTTCGGTAATACCCGACCAAATAATTTTATCCTCCTTTATCGAATAAACATTGGTTTCAATAGTATAGGTTTTTGTGGTAGAATAGTAACCGGGTGTGGAGTAATTAGACCAGCTTCTGTAATAATAGCCACTAAAACTTCGATAATAAGTTGGATAATAAGTAATATTACCAGGTGTATAAATCTTTTCCTTATCAACATCAACCAACCGCATTGTTACTGCCCCATCAAATCCGTCTGCTTTAATTTTTTTCTTCAATAAATCTTCGTTTGCTTTATTAAAATTGGCATCAAGGTAATTATAAGACACAATCCCTTTCCCTTCCAAGTAATTGGCCATTTGATCTTCTGCTCTGTGACTGCTTGTTTCATCTTTGAACAAAGCTACCACTAAGACTTTATTTAACTTTTGAATAACTACTGTTTTATCTTCTTCTCTCCAACTGTTAGTGATTTTTGTTGAAGAACATGATGAACAAAATATGACTACTGACGATAAAATTATAAGAAAATTTTTTGTCATAATTAAACAGTTTTATCAAAATATTTATCTATATAGATGCAATCATCTTTACATAAGTAAAGATGGGTATTATGCAGACAATTAATCTTGTACATTTACAGAAATAAATTACACCAATCACACTAACAGGCTATTTTGAGTAATATTATTTGGAATATTGCTGAATAATTTGCGCCAATTGGTTGGCAGACAATACAACTGATTGCCTCCACTTTATTAAACCACTTTTAAATAAAATAAATGTAGGAACCCCCTGTATTTGATAAACGGATGCTGTTTGTGGACTTTTATCAATATCGATTTTTAAAATGATTAGCTTATCGCCCATTTTTCTTTTTAGTTCTTCTAAAATTGGTTTCATCGTTTTGCAGGGGCCGCACCATTCTGCAAAAAAATCAACAAGTGTAGGAGTTTCATGTTTTATTATTTCAGAAAATTTGTTTACCATATTGTTATTTATTTTCTTTTTCTTTTTTTCTGAAGAATCCCCTTAGTAAAAAGTTATGTTGTAGAGCTTCAAGGTCCTGATCTAGTTTTTTACTACTTTTTTCTAAGTTTTTTAAAGTGCCTTTTACCGAGGAGGCTGCTGATGAATCATTCAGTAATACCCCAGCTATATTATCTTTTTGATTCAATCTTTCGCTTACAGTTTTTAAATTAGTAGTAAACTTGGCAACTGCATCTGCAGATTTCACTAATTGCGATAAAATTTCTTTAATAGACTCATACATAACTGTATCGGATACAAGATCATTCACAGTATTACCAGGTTTGTTTATTTTTCCTGAAAAACTTTGAAGATTGGACAAAACATTTTTACTAGCTAAGGAAACAGTTTTAAAATTTGATACTGTGGCTTCCAGTTTATTAATAGTACTATTCAGTTTACTAGCCATTGCAGGGTCGTTTATTAAACTAGCTAAAGCTCCTTTGCCACTATCAATTTTTTTACTGATACTTTTAAAATTCTGTGTTATTTCCAACAGATTTTTATTATTGGCCTGTAAGGTCGTGAGCATATCTTCTGTACTTAATGCTGTTGTTACATTTAAAAAATCGTTTGTCACTACATGGGGCAAAGTAGAATCGCCCCCATAAATAACTATAATCTTATTGCCTATCAAACCGTCAGATCCAATTTTTGCCATTGCATCTTTGTGGATGAGCGATTGTGCATTATTTTCAATGCTCATTGCAACTTCTACTTGAGAGTTACCATGAAAACTAATTTTTTTTACTGTACCAACTTTTACCCCTAAAAACCAAACATTGCCTCCTTTTATCAATCCGCCAACATCATTAAATACTGCGTGAATTGTAAATGATTTTACAAAAGTTTTTTTCTGTCCGCCTAGAGTAAATATGGTAACTACTAATATTACAAGTCCAAGGAGTATAAATATTCCAACTATTACGGGACGATTATTTTTTAAATTACTCATTTATTATTAATAAAATTATAATCATAAAAGCTCTTTGTTACAGCATTTTCGCCATTAAAAATTGCTGTGAAAGTTCCAGGCTTCAAAAATTTACCATCGATAATCATTGTTACTCTATCAGCAGTGGCTTTAGCACAAGTAAGGTCGTGAGTGATAATAATTGCACTAGCATTGTATTGGTGCTGTACTTTAACAATCAGGTTATTTATTTCTATACAAGTAATTGGGTCAAGACCAGAAGTTGGTTCATCGTACAACATAATTTCTGGCTTCATAATAAGAGTGCGGGCAATACCTATACGCTTACGCTGGCCTCCTGAAAGTTCTGATGGCATTTGATTAATGGTTTGAGATAATCCAACATCACTAAGCACTGATTCAATTGCCATGGTTACTTCTTTAGTTTTTAAATTACGTTTGTTTCTTACCAATGGAAATGATAGGTTTTCTCTAACACTCATGCTATCATACAAGGCACTACTCTGAAAAGAAAAACCAATTTTTAATCGTAATTCTTGTAATTCCTTTTTACTTATTTTATCTACTTCCATCCCAAGCACTTTTACTGTGCCACTATCAGGCTTTAATAAGCCTGAAATTATTTTTATTAATATAGATTTCCCACTTCCCGAACGACCAAGCACAGCAATGTTTTCTCCTTTAAAAACATCAATCTCTATCCCTTTCAACACTATATTACTTTCAAAAGATTTTTTCAAATCCCGAATAGAAATTACTGTATTTATTGTATCAATATGTTTTTCTTGGTCTTCCATCTTTCAGCGTATTGCATTTACAAATTGTACAATAATCATCTCTTCAACAAAAATCATAAACATTGAAAGCACAACAGCACTATTAGCTGCCATACCAACTCCTTTAGTTCCATTTTTTGCAAAAAATCCTTGGTAACAACCAGCAACACCAATAGTAAATCCATAACAGATTGCTTTAAAAATGGAGGAAATAATATCAAGAAATGAAATAGTTTTAAAAGCACTGTTTATAAAAGCAGGAAAGCTTGTTAATTCATTATGATGAATGTTGAGGTAAGAACCAAACATTCCGATTAAGCCAGTGTAAATAACCAGTATGGGGAGCATCAAAGTGATGGCAGTAATTCGTGTTACCACCAAAAATTTAAAGGGGTTAGTACCCGATACTTCCATAGCATCAATTTGTTCTGTTACTTTCATAGAACCTAGCTCTGCTCCCATATTGGAACCGACTTTGCCAGCCGCAATTAATGCTGTAACCAATGGTGCCAAAGCCCTTATTACAGCAATTGATATTAAAGAAGGTAACCATGAAGTAGCTCCAAACTCTGATAAAGAAGGCCTTGATTGTTTAGTAAAAACAAGACCTGTGATAAAACCCGTTAAAGAAATTAACGGCAAAGATTTGCATCCAACTTGATAGCATTGATTGATGAGCTCTTTAAATTCAAATGGAAGAGAAAAGACTTCTTTAAAAAATTGTATAATAAAGGTATAGACATTATAGATACCGCTAAAAAATGCATCAACCTGTTTTGAAATGAGGTATTTCTTTTTAGATAAAATTTCAATATTTTCTGAATCTCGATCCATTGCTATTAATTCATAAAAAAATTATGCCACATCAATTTGCTTATCAAGATAAACATCCTGTATGGCATGTAAAAGTTCTATACCTTCTTTAAAAGGCTTTTGAAAAGACTTCCTACCAGATATGATTCCCATACCACCTGCTCGTTTATTAATGACTGCAGAATAAATCGCTTCTTTTAAATCATTTTCTCCGCTAGAAGCACCACCGGAGTTAATTAAACCAACTCTCCCCATAAAACAATTAATTACTTGATAACGGCAAAGGTCAATAGGGTGATTACTCGAAAGTTGTGTGTACATGCGTTCATCAAATTT
>JAYTXG010000217.1:0-3734 GCA_043743375.1 Sphingobacteriia bacterium | reverse complement strand
AATGAGGAAGCCGAAATTGAATTTTGTTCGGAACGCTTGAATATTGTAGATTATAAATAAAAAATGCGTTTTAACAGATCTTTAGTAAACGTTGGAACGGCATTTGGTTCTTATGGTGAAACCAAAAGATTAAACTATATGCAACCATTTATCAATGGCATACAAACAGTATTGTATAAAAAATTAAATATCAATCCGAAATTAATTCATGCTAAAACGGATTTTAGAAAAGACCTACAATTGTGTGATTGGGAAATGATTTACCTATTAAATGCAGTTGAGCAAAACTGGAATATTGAAATATCGGATATTGATGCACTTAAAATAAACAACCTGCAACAATTAATGCGAGTAATTAAAAAAGCTTACAGTAAAAATTAGGTGTGTAATTATTTATATTTATTAGCCAACTGTTTAATTTTTGCATCATTTGTAGTTGATACATTAAAAAACTGTTGTTTTAACTCCTGATACTGGATTGCTTTTGCTTTAACAAATGCATCTTTTTTTCTAGATCCCCAAATTAGAACAACTCAAGTGTTAAAAAGCATAGAGATTTGCTAAATAGCTTATTGGTTTTTTTCATTTTAACACAATAAACACATTTTTATAAATGTAATTGCTCTACACTTCTAATAAACCTATCTCCTACTTGCAATCAATAAATTAAGATCGGTATATTTTAAATCGAATTTTTGGCTAATATAAAAATCGGTTAGCGATCCTTTAAAAAGATACACCCCTTCACGTACATTAAATTTATGCCAGATCATTTCATCTAAACCACCTTCATCGCTCACATCTAATAATAAAGGCATCAGCACATTACTAATGGCTTGACTAGCTGTTCTTGCAAAACCACTTGGAATATTTGGAACGCAATAATGTATTACATCATGCTTTAAAAAAGTAGGCTCTTTGTAGCTGGTTAATTCACTGGTTTCAAAACATCCACCTCTATCAATAGCAACATCAATAATAATACTACCCGGCCTCATTGCAGCAACCATTTCTTCGGTTACAACAACTGGTGCTCTACCCAATTCATTACTTAATGCACCAACTGCAACTTCACATGTTTTTAATTGTTTTGATAATATTTTAGGTTCTAGTACACTTGTCCACACACGCTGACCTAAATTGTTTTGTAATTGTTTTAAACGAGAAACATTATTGTCAAACACTTTAACCGATGCTCCTAATGCCAATGCATTTCTGGTGGCAAATTCACCTACAATACCTGCACCAATAATCACCACTTTGGTTGGTGGTATTCCACTAATTCCTCCTAATAATACTCCTTTACCTTCGTTAAAACTACTTAAGTACTGACCAGCAATAAGCATTACAGCACTACCAGCAATTTCACTCATGCTTCTTACAATTGGGTAGGTACCGCTATCATCCTTAAAATTTTCGAAACTCAATGCAGTAATTCTTTTCTCCATCATTTTTTCGATGTACTCTTTCTTGAGTGCCGATAAATGTATAGGAGAAATAATGGTTTGATTTAACTGAAGCAAAGGCATATCTTCCTGAACAGGAGGGGCACTCTTTACTAAAATTGGACATTTATGCACTTCTGTTCTATCATAAACAATATTAGCTCCAGCTTCTGCATAGTCTTTATCTTTAAAATGACTTCCCTCACCTGCTTTATGTTCTACAGTTACACTGTTACCGTTGGCTACTAAAACACCTACTGCATCGGGAGTTAACGCAATTCTATTTTCTTGAAAGGCAATTTCTTTTGGTATACCTATATCTAATTTAGCTCCAGGCGTTTTGATGTCTAACACTTCTGAAAGTGTTTCATACAAGAGAGAAGGGCTTATGGTTGGTTTAGTGGTTGCCATTGTAGGAGATATGAGTTATGAATTATGAGATAAGAGTTATGAGATAAAGTTAACTACTAAATAGGAGAGTTTATGGTTCCAACACGTTGTTGTTCATAACATAGATACGGCGTGTAGATTCATTTAATATTTCAATTTTTACATGAAATGTATTGTCGGGCAATAGGCCAATTGCATTTTCTGGCCATTCTACAAAACAGGTGTTGCCACTCAATAAATGTTCTTCAACACCAGCATTTATAGCGTCTTGCGCATCTTTGAGCCTATACCAATCCATGTGATAAATTACAGCTTGATTGTTAGTTTGATACTCGTTGATTATTGCATAGGTTGGGCTGCTTACATTAGAATTAACACCTAACAATTCGCATAATGCATGAATAAAAGTGGTTTTACCTGATCCCATAGGTGCATAAAAAGCCCAAACTGAATGTTTTTTCCCTTCTTTTAAAATAGCTGCCGCTACCGAATTAATCTGATCTAAACCATATATTGCGTCCATGAAGCAAAGATAATAGCATAGTGAGGAAACTTTCTTAGCATGGTAATTTTATCATATTTATTAGTACTAAAAAAAGTTCTTTTTGGTGGAAGTAAAACAACAAAATGATTTTGCCCCCAATGAAGTATGGTAGGCTTAGGAGCTTCTTCCATTAATTTTGTAAAGCTTAATTGTACTCCATTTGTTTGAGAGCCAATTTTCTCAGCAGCACTAATACCTATTAAACTAACGCCCTCTTTGCCAATCGCGGTTAACTCCCTTAATTTCTCCAATGAAAATACCCTGCCATAATACCTGCCAATCATATACAGGAAGGTAGGACCGCAGTCCATAAAAGAGAGTAGTTTATAAAAAATAAAATATGGCATATTTGATACTTTTATAAAACCCACTATTTAAAAAATCTAATCTTTAAAATAGACGTATTTGAAAACTTAATGTAAAATTAAAAAATGAACAATAAATTTTAAATAATAGACAAAATAAATTATCCGTAACACTAATTAATTTATCAATTTTCTAGCTTTAAGAATTTGATATTGTCATTGCAAAAGTTTGCTAAATATCAGTGGATATAATTTTGCATAATCAGTTGGTTTAGGCAGATCTCCATCTACCATTTCACCCTTTTTATTAAAGAGCAAATATCTAGGAATACCAAACATCTCGTTTTTAATTAGTTTACCAATACTTGGAATAATATCAGTAGTAGCAAAATAATGATAGCCATTCAAACTATATTCTTTAATATTTTTCACCCATAAATTTCCTGTTGTTGAAAAATCAATAGAAACATAAAGAAGCTTAATATCATTCCTTTTTAAAAAAGCTGATAATGAATCTGAATGCCGAAATTCAGAAATACAAGGACCACAATATGATGCCCATAGATCAACAAAAACTGGCTCATTAGGAAACCTCTCTTTCACAATTTGCTCTAGATTTTTATATTGTTTGATTTCTGTGAATTCCAGACTTTCAAAGGTATTTCCATAATTACCAAAAGCATAAGGCTTTATTTTCCCTTGTTGTTTTATTTGTTCAAAATACCCATCAATAACCTTTATAAAAGAACTATTTGGAAATTTACTCTTGAATAATACAAAATTCAAAGAATCAGATCTAATATCTTTTTCCATGAAATGTCTATTAAAAACTAAGTCTAAAGCCATCATATTCTTTTGTAGGTCTATTGGGGCATATGAATATGATAATTTTGCTGGTTGAACCCATAATCCTATATCAGTTTTATTCCCTTCTAATACTCCCTTTGCAATTAGCTTACATTTATTTTCATTATTAATTGAAGAAAAATCGCCATCTATATTATTATATTGCGGCAAGAAGGGATCATATTTTTTATATACTAAACGTTG
>JAYTXG010000216.1:0-15765 GCA_043743375.1 Sphingobacteriia bacterium | reverse complement strand
AGTGTATATATAGGGTTAAGTACCATATTTGTGCTACTTGTGGGGTTAACTATTGCTTTAATTGCATTTTCTCCTTTAAAATATTATATACCTGGCTACGGAACCAAAGAAAGCCGTATTGCACTTCAATTATTAAAAATAAGAACAGATTCATTAGAACAAGCAATACTTTATAAAGAGCAATATATTGAAGGAGTTAAAAAAGTATTATCAGGAAATTCTCCCTCAATAGTAGATACAATTCCTTTGGTAATGCCCAAATTAGAGTCGTCGAATGATTAATTAAAATAATAATTTTAAATGAATAGAGAAAGAAGAAAATTATTTTTGCCTTTGTTATTCCTCTTGATAATGGTTAATGGGTTATCTGTGGCTTTCAAATCAGCCCTTGAATATAATAATATTGATAATGCTGTTGTAATAGTAGCCAATACTTTATTATTTATCATTTGTGCAATAAGTTTAAGCGTACAATTGAAATCAATTACCAATACCAACCCACATGCAATGGTGAGAGGCGTTATGGGTTCAGTTGTAATAAAATTATTTGTTTTAGGTACTGCTGCTTTTATTTATTTGTATGTAGCTGGAGAATCAAAAAGTGTAAATGCACTTTTTATAAGTATGGCACTTTATCTAATTTACACATGGATTGAAGTTAGAATTTCACTTCGTTTAAACACATCTAAAAATGGCGGCAACTGAGCATCCAATGCAAGAGTTGAAGCAATATCTTCCAGAAGGTAGTTTCGAGAAAGCAATTCATTTTCTTCATCTGTATAATGTGCATTTAACTGTTGCTAAAGAGCGAAAATCAGTATTGGGCGATTATAGACATGCTCATCAAGGGCGAAATCATCGAATAAGTGTAAATGGCAATTTAAATAAATATGAGTTCCTAATTACTTTGTTACATGAATTAGCCCATTTACTCACTTTTGAATCCCATATGAATAGGGTTGAAGCACATGGGCGTGAATGGAAAAATTGTTACAGTAATTTGCTAAAGGATTTTATTGAGGCAAATATTTTTCCTTCAGATGTAGAGAAAGTACTTCGTAAATCAATGCAATCTCCAGCAGCTACGGCCAATGGCGAAATTGCATTGTTAACTGTGCTGCGTAAATACAATACATCTCATAAGGAAGGATATCAGTTATTATCAAGTTTAACTGAAGGTGTTCTTTTTATGACTGAAAATGGTAAAATTTTTAAAAAAGGTATTCTCCGTCGAAAGCGATATGCTTGTATAGAATTAAAAACAGGATTGCATTACACAGTAAGTGCAATTACAGAAGTAAGAATTTTGGAAGTAGGATTTTAATACAGGTAATTAAAACAGCAGAAACACTTTATAAAAGTACCTCTGCTGATAAATTTAATAATTTTAAGCAACAGCTTTCCTCACCAATTCTGCTGCTTCGCTTAGCTGAATAGCAGATTGAACTTTTAAACCACTCTCATCAATTAATTTTTTTGCTTCAACTGCATTAGTGCCCTGTAAGCGAACTATAATAGGAATATTAATATTACCTAGTTTATTATAAGCTTCTATTACACCAGCAGCAACCCGATCGCATCTTACTATTCCTCCAAAAATATTAATCAGAATTGCTTTTACATTTGGATCTTTCATAATAATTCGGAATCCAGCTTCAACAGTTTGCGCATTTGCGGTACCACCTACATCTAAGAAGTTTGCAGGTTGCCCACCACTTAATTGAATCATATCCATTGTAGCCATTGCCAAACCAGCACCATTTACCATACATCCAACATTGCCATCAAGCTTTACAAAGTTGAGGTTGTACTGGCCTGCTTCTACTTCAGTTGGATCTTCTTCAGTTACGTCTCTTAATGATGCAATGTCGGGGTGGCGCATTAATGCGTTATCATCAATATTCATTTTGCAATCTACTGCGATGATTTTTTGATCACTAGTTTTGAATAATGGATTTATTTCGAGCATCCCACAATCCAATCCAAGATATGCTCTATATAAATTGGTAACAAACTTCACGCAATTTTTAAAGGCTTCACCACTCAATCCTAGGTTAAAAGCAATTTTTCTTGCCTGAAATGCTTGTAATGGACCGCTAGGGTGGACCCACTCTTTGTATATTTTTTCTGGATTATTATGTGCCACTTCTTCTATATCCATCCCACCCTCTGTACTGTACATAATAACATTCATTCCTTTAGCACGATCTAGGAGGATAGACAAGTAAAATTCCTTTACTGGGTTAGGACCAGCATAATAAACATCTTGTGCTATTAATATTTTACTCACTTTTTTACCAGCATCTCCAGTTTGAATTGTTACTAAAGTGCCGCCTAATATATTTTTTGCTATAGCGGTAATTTCTTCTGCACTTTTTGCAATAGCTACACCTCTTTGCTCGGTTCCAATAATTTTACCTTTTCCCCTTCCTCCAGCATGAATTTGGGCTTTTACAACTGCAAAGTTGTTACCAGTTTGGGTTTTAATTTGGCGATAGGCTTCTTCTGCCGCCATTACGGTGTCAACCGCTATTCCTTCTTGTATTGGAACATTGTATTTACTGAGTAATTCTTTGGCTTGGTACTCATGAAGGTTCATATGGATGTATTTTTGCGAAGATAAGTGAAACTGATATGCAGAATTAATACTTTATTATCATTGTTGTAACATTAATTGACTTACTTTTAGTCTTTAACAACTTTTAAATTAAGAAATATGAAAAAAATTGTTTTTGCATTGCTTGGAGTAACATTTTTAACTTGTTTATCAGCATTCATGCCAATAAAAACTACTAAGGATGTAGTTACCTACACAGTAGTTGCCGAAAAAAGTAAAGTAGATTGGGTTGGATCTAAAAAAAATGATTTCCACACAGGTTTTTTTAATGTAAAAAGTGGCTCCGTACAGGTAGAGGGCGGAAAGTTAAAAGGTGGTGAGTTTGTTATTGATCTTGCAAATTTAAAAGTTACTGATGTAGTTGCTGGTGCTAAATTAGAAGGGCACTTAAAAACTGCAGATTTCTTTGATGTTGCCAAATTTGGAGAAGCAACTTATAAAATAAGCTCAGTTAATTACACTAGCGATAACAAAGCAACCATTAATGGAACTTTAAACTTAAAAGGTGCTAGTTTACCGGTAAGTTTTCAGGCTTTAATTCGTAATGCTGATGAAAAAGGATTTTTTGGTGAAGCTTTTTTAAGCCTCGATAGAACGATGTTTGGTATTAACTATGGTATTGGCAATATAGCCAACGATGTACAATTAGCTATTCATTTATTTGCTAAGTAGTTTCTTTATATCCCCCTTTAATTAGGAAGCTCTGCCATTCATTTGGTAGAGCTTTTTTTATGACTAGTCAAATCTAAAGATATAGTTCCTCTATTATTTTTTGATGATGCAGAAGATGCCCGAATATGATATAACCAATAGCATTGGCTGTGGCTCTTTGCCCGCTTGCAGTTCCAGCATTATTTAATTGTTCCTCGGTTAGTGATGTTATTAATAAATCAGTGGATTTTCTTAATGCATTGATTTCTTCTTTTAAAGCATCAAAAGTTCTATTAACTGCTTTTGCACTAACTGCATATTCATTTTGTTCAAAACCAGGTAATGGGGTTTGGTCGCTTCGGGCAATTCTTAAAAGTCTATAACTCATGATTCTTTCTGTGTCTATCATGTGTTGTAACAAATCTTTTAAACTCCACTTATTTGGAGCATAGCTGTAGTCAGCTTTTTCATTAGGAAGATTTGTAAAAAAAAAACTTAGTGTTTGTGAATAAGTAGTAATCGCCTCATGTAAATTTTTAGCAACAACCTTACTTACATATCCTTCATAAAAAGCACCGAAATCTTCTTTTGTTGGTTGAGCCATTATTTTATTTATTTGATAAGGTTAGAGGAGGAATTGGTTTTTGTAGATGAAAATACTTTTTTACTTTCATTTGCGGTTTTAACTGCATTGTAAGCATTAATAATTCCACCTGATTTACATAAAAAATTAAATGAAATTTTTTTATTTTTGTCGCCTGGTAAATAACAGTTTAATAATGAGTCTGGTTTTGAAACAGAAGACTCAATAATTTTTTTTATTTCAGGTGCACTTAGTTCAGGGTAATAAGATCTTAGTAAAGCAGCTAAACCAGCAACTAATGGAGAGGCCATACTTGTACCACTTAAATTTCCGTATTTATTACCACCAGGAAGGGTAGAATAAATCTTTACACCCGGGGCAAATACATCTACCATTTCTTGTCCATAGTTGCTAAAGTCTGCGGCGATAGATTTTTCAATGCTAACATCACTACTTGCTCCTACGGTAATAAAATTATTGGCTTTACTATGCCATTGTGTTAATAATGGGCTAGGATAGTTCTCTTTTTCATCTATATTTTCTGCTTCATTACCAGAAGCGTGCACAAGTAAAACATCTTTCAGCTCAGCATATTTTATTGCACTATCCACCCATTTTTTTTCTGGGGAGAACGACTTTCCAAAACTCATGTTAATCACTTTAGCCCCTTGATCAACAGCATATATTATTGCTAAGGCAACATCTTTATCATATTCGTCACCATCCGGAACAACTCGTAAAGTCATAATACGAACGTGATCAGCAACCCCATCAATTCCTAATCCATTATTTCTTTTAGCTGCAATAATGCCTGTAACATGTGTTCCATGCATTGGACTCGGACCCATTACATCATTATTTCCATAGTATCTGTCAGAAAAATCAGCATAATTATCTTTTATTATTTCAGCTCTATAATTTAAGGGCGCTTTTTCTTTTGATTCAAAATTTTCTTTCTTTCCTTCTATATAGTTTGTTAATTCATTTAATGTGAATGTATTTTTTTCTTCAGGATCAATCCCCATCATTTTTACACATGTTAAGTAGCCTATTTTTGCATCTTTGCCCAATTTAGTAATTGGATCAAATTTTTCTAACTGTTCACAAGAATATTCTTCTGTTGCCATCTCCTCTCTGATCACTTTATCATGGCGTTTCATGGCTTTTGCAGTGAGCTCAATATATAAAACATCCATTTGTTCTTCTTGACTGAAATTAAGTTGCGCAGCAGCTTTTTTCCAGATCAAATAATTTTGTTTATCAGTACTATTTAAGTCATTGGTGTCAATTACTTTACCTAAGTACTGATCTTTCCAACGATGATAAACCCTTGATCTTTCATCTCCAGCTTTTTTAAGGCTTCTTCCATCTTTCCCACCTATAAAATTCCAGCCATATACATCATCTATATAGCCATTTTTATCATCGTCAATTCCATTGTCAGGAATTTCATTTGGATTTTTCCAAAGATTAGTTTTAATGTCTTCATGCGTTGTATCAACTCCCGAATCAATAACTGCAACAATTACAGTTTGAGGTATTTTGTTTTTTGAAACTAGAAATTGGTATGCTTTATTTAAGCTAATACCATAAAAGGAATCCTGAGTAGAGTCTAATAAATGCCATCCTTTTGGTGCACCAGATTGAGCATAAATCGGATTAGTAAAAAAATATCCTGATAAGATAATTAAAACGAAGCAACGAATCATTAAATGGTAAATTTTTTGCATTACAAATTTGCAAAATCATTTGGATATTAAATGCATCATTTTATTTTATTGTGAATTTGTTAAGCAAAAACACCTTTTATAAAGCTAAGAAAATGTTAAATAACCAAAAGTTAAAATGTTAAACCATTTCTTGAAGATATTGTTTCTCTTCTTTAAAAGCAGTTCTTGGTTTTAATCCTAGTAAAGCAAACATTGCATGGTCTTCATCAAAGCTAGGATTTGGAGTGGTCAATAATTTATCTCCAGCAAAAATAGAATTAGCGCCAGCCATAAAACACAATGCTTGTTCAGCAATACTCATTTCAGTTCTACCTGCACTAAGTCGGACCATTGTTTTTGGCATTAATATTCTAGCTGTGGCAATCATTCTAACCATATCCCAAATATCTACTTTAGGGTTATTGGCAAGTGGGGTTCCTTTAATGGGCACTAATGCGTTAATAGGCACACTTTCTGGATGTTCTAACAATGTAGCTAAAGTATGCAACATGTTGATTCTATCTTCATGTGTTTCACCCAGTCCAATAATTCCGCCACAACATACAGAAACACCTGCTTTTCTTACATTGTCAATTGTTTCTAATCGATCATTATATGTTCTTGTTGTAATGATTTCTGCGTAATGATTTTTACTAGTATCTAAATTATGATTGTAAGCATAAAGGCCAGCTTCAGCCAGTTTTTGAGCTTGCAATTCGGTTAACATTCCCAAAGTACAACATACTTCCATGCCCATTTGATTAACCCCTTTTACCATTTCTAATACACTATCAAAATCCTTATTATCCCTTATTTCTCTCCAAGCAGCACCCATACAAAATCTTGTACTACCAGCTTCCTTAGCTTTTTGAGCATACGCTAATACTTCTTCTTTTTTCATTAATGCTTGCACTTCCACACCTGTTGAATATCGAGCAGCCTGCGGACAGTAAGAACAGTCTTCACTGCATCCTCCTGTTTTTATACTAAGTAATGTACATACTTGTACTTCTGAAGTATCATTATATTTCCTGTGTAAAGTTGCTGCATTAAACACTATTTCTAATAAGGGACTATTATAAATTGATTCAATTTCTTTAAGCGACCAGTTGTTGCGAATATGATTTTGCATTGATAATAGTTAAGACACAAATATAAGGAAGGACATGAATAAAAATAATCAAACTTCATTGCGATTTCGACTATAATTTCTCCATTTTTCAATTACATTGAACATATCTTGTGGCAAAGGAGATTCAAAGAAAACTTCTTTCTGAGTTGTGGGATGTATAAAGCCTAGTGTTTTTGCATGAAGCGCACACCTACTGCAAGTTTCAAAGCAATTATCTACAAATTGTTTGTACTTAGTATAGATGGTACCCTTTAAAATTTTATCTCCCTTATATTCCCAGTCGTTAAATAATGTGTGTCCTAAATATTTCATGTGTACCCTTATCTGATGTGTTCTTCCGGTTTCCAAAATGCATTCAACCAATGTTACATAATTAAAATTTTCAATTACTTTGTAATGAGTAATGGCATGCTTTCCAATTTCGCCATTAGGGTATGCATCAAACATTTTTCTATTTTGTTTATGTCGAGCAATATGTGCTACAACAGTACCTTCAGTTTCTTCAAAATTGCCCCATACTAAGGCAACATAATTTCTTTTTACTGTATGGTTAAAAAATTGCTTTGCCAAATGAGCAGCAGCTTCGCCTGTTTTTGCTACAACAATTAATCCTGTTGTATTTTTATCAATTCTGTGAACTAAGCCAAAACGGGGTAATTTTTCTTCGTCGATAGAAGGGTTCTGATTTCTTAAATAATAGGCAACTCCATTTAACATTGTACCACTAAAATTACCCACGCCAGGATGTACTACCATATTGGCTGGTTTATTAATTACCATGATTGCTTCGTCTTCATAAACAATATTCAATGGAATATTTTCTTCTTTTAATATAGTGTGATCAGGATTAATCAAACTCATTATTATTATTTCATCTGCTGGTTTAATTTTATAATTACTCTTAACAGGTTTGCTATTTACTGTTAAGAACCCAGCCTCAATACTTTGTTGTATTTTATTTCGGGTTGAACCTTCTATGTGCATTTGAACCCATTTATCTATCCTATAAGGTTCTTGACCCTTATCAATTATAAAAGTTTTTCTTTCATAAAGATTTTCCGACTGTTCATCTGCAAGTAATTCAGTATCTATCTGCATATTACAAAAGTATAGTTCATTTTTCGTAGTTCAAAAAAGCATTCAATGTAACCTATTATCCGTCATTCAAATTGTTTACTTTTGCTTATGCAGCAGCAAGTAATATTTGAAGACTTAGGTATGAAGCGGTATAAAGAAGTGTGGGATTATCAAGAGAAATTACTTAAGAAAAATGCCGATATTAAAGTGCTATTCCGATACACTAATGATATTAAAACGCTAGAAACTGAGCTTCCTACTTCTAACCATTTATTGTTTGTAGAACATCATCCAGTATACACTTTAGGAAAAAATGGAAAAGAATCACACGTTTTAATTAGTGAAGAAGATAGAATTTGCAAAGGCATTGAATATTATCATATCAATAGAGGTGGGGATATTACCTTTCATGGACCCGAACAGCTTGTTGGATATCCAATTCTTGATCTAGAAAAATTTAAAACAGATTTGGGATGGTATTTGAGAACCTTAGAAGAAGTAATTATATGCACGCTTGCCGAATATGGCATTAAAGGAGAGAGAAGTATCGGTGAAACTGGTGTTTGGATTGATGCGCATCAAAAAGGGAAGGAACGTAAAATTTGTGCAATGGGAATTAAATGTAGTAGATGGATTACGATGCATGGCTTTGCATTTAATGTTAATACAGACTTAGACTACTTTACTTATATTGTTCCTTGCGGAATTGAAAACAAAAAAGTAACTTCTTTGGAATTGGAATTAGGTAAAAAAATTCCTATTGATGAAGTAAAGTATCGAGTAAAAAAGAATTTCGAAAAATTATTTAATTGTGAGTTAATAAGCGTTTAATTTTTTTGGATGATGAAGGTGTTTTTTTCTATTAACTTTCCTTCTTCATATAATTCATACTTGAACTGTCCGGCATATAAAAAATTATTTTTCTCTATAATAATTTCTGTTTCTTGAATTCTTTCAATAGAAAATAAATTACTATTATCTAAATCGAAAATAATTAATTTATAAGTTAGCTGTTTTGCTTTTGGGAGTACGATATATATATTCCCATTTACTCCTAAAAACAAATACTTAGATGGTTCTTTTTCACTGAAATTTTTTTCATTTCGTCCATTTTTTTTATTTTTTGATGAGAATTCCACACGGTTAGTTGCTGAGCTTACACCAACTGCTTTTGTGAAGTAGTAATCACCTTCTTTAAGTGTATAAAAGATCCGGTAATATACCTTACCATTTAATGGAGCTTTCTTGTCGATAAACCCATTTTCTGCTAATTCGGGAGAATGTACTGAAAGTATGGTTCTAAAATTGTTGATGCTATCTGTACATCGCTGCACTGCAAGTAGCGTGCAGGTTTTATAAGGGTTATTCCAACTGACTTTATTATTTCCTCTTGTAATTTCTATTACAGTAAAGTTGGGAAGGTATTTTTGAGCCTCCATTTTTTTTTGAAACAAACAACCGACTATTAAAAAAAGTATTGAGGTATTGAACTTCATGCTTACAAAGATATTACTAGTAAAGTTAAAATAGTAATTGACCATTTAGTAATGAAGAATTTCCTTGCAAACCCCCGCTGTGAATAATTAGTAGATTACTTTTTGGCTTAAAATAATTAGTATTAATTAGTTCATTAGTTGCGTACATTAACTTACCAGTATAAACTATGTCTGTTGGGATTTGTTCAGTTATCCATAACGTATTCATGAAGTTAATTAAAGTGTCTGTATATTTTGAATATCCTCCAAAATGATATTCGTGATTAATGAAATAGTGCTTCTTTTTTTCTGATTCAGATAGTAGATTGTTAATTTCATTTTGGATCGAAAAATTATTCTTTAAAGCACTGATGCCAATAATTTGTTGATAACATTCAGCACTCTTAATAATACCTGCAATCATTGTACCGGTTCCCACAGAACAGATTATGTTTGAAAAGCTGCTTTGTTGAAATAATTCAGCAATAGTAGCTGCTCCTTCCGCACCTAGTAAACCATATCCACCCCCATTTACCCATAGCCAATTTGGGTCGTCATATTCGTTCATTAGCTTAACTTTATCTCTATATAATTCGCGACTAATAAAATGTAGTTCCATTCCAAAAGAAGCTGCTGAAATTAAAGTTGGTGACAACTTAGTAGGTTTCTCTCCTCGGATAAAACCAATTGATTGAAGACCATTTTGTTTACATGCAAATGCTAAGGCAACTAAATGATTTGAAAAAGCACCTCCATAACTTGCAATACTCTTTTTTTTATATCTTATGGCCTCTTCAATATAGTACCTTAACTTAAACCATTTATTTCCGCTTATGATTGGGTGTAGTAGATCTAGCCTTAAAATTGAGGTATTAACTTCATTTTTAGACAACGATTGTATCTTTTGAATGGTAACATTAGTAAGATTTAGAATCATTGGATTTATGGTTAGCAATAAATTATCAATTAGATTTGCTTTATTGTAAAATTACGTTATGAAACCTACTCTTGTGATTTTGGCGGCTGGAATGGCTAGCAGATATGGAAGCATGAAGCAAATCCAGTCATTTGGCCCAAGCGGCGAAACAATAATGGACTATTCTATTTATGATGCTATTCAGGCTGGTTTTGGGAAAGTAGTTTTTATTATACGAGAAGAATTTGCGGAACAATTCAAGTTAATTTTCGACCCTAAGCTAAAAGGCAAGATTGAAACAGATTATGTTTACCAACAGTTATTAGATCATACCACAGGATTTGATGTGCCTTCTGATAGAGTAAAACCGTGGGGAACAGCACATGCAGTTTTGTGTTGTAAAGGAAAAGTGGATGTTCCTTTTACAGTAATTAATGCGGATGATTATTATGGTAGAGATGCATTTGTAAAAGCCTATTCATTTTTAACCCAACAATGCAATGAAAGCACTTATGCTTTAATTGGATACGAATTGCAGAAAACATTGAGTGAAAATGGAAGCGTTAGTAGGGGTGTTTGCACTTCAGATAATGAGCAAAATCTCACTAATATTTCTGAACGAACAAAGATTTACAGAGGTAATGATGGTGTTGTTTATGAAGATGAAACTGGCGTACATAACGTTGCATTGAATAGTTTAGTTAGTATGAACTTTTTCTGCTTCGCACCGGGGTTTATCAATTTTTGCGAGGAATTATTCCCAATTTTCTTAGTAGAAAAAGGAAATCAATTAAAATCCGAGTTTTTTATACCATATGTTGCCAATGAATTTATTCAATCTGGAAAGGGAGTATTAAAAGTAATTCCTACAAGTTCAAAATGGTTTGGCGTAACATACAAAGAAGATGCTGATGGTGTTCAATCGTCTATTAATAAACTGGTAGAAGAAAGTGTGTATCCCAACAATCTATGGGCTTGAGTGAGTAACTATTTTCCGTAAGCCTTAACATAGTATACAAAATCTTCTATCTTATTAATTTGCAATTTTCTTTCAACATTTTTCAATGTTATTTTTGAAGGGAGCTTGATTTTTCTAAAAGAAGAGTCGCTGTTTTTAAGATTTTCAACTATTGTAAATATGTTTTTCGACTTTACAGCGAATGCAACACCATCTGCTTGAGCTTGACGGGTACTTAAAACTCCAATAACATCACCATTTTTGTTAAATACCGGTGCCCCTGAGTTACCTGGATTAACACTTATTTGTATTTGATATGAAAGTGAATCACCATTAAATCCAGTTTTTGCACTGAGGTATCCCATTCCATAAACAACTTCATTTCTAGGGTAGCCCAATGTAAAAATCTCTTCGCCTAGGTCGGCATTATTTTTTTGTATACTGTAAGGGATTGATTTTACAGAAACATAATCAGAATCTGTAATTTTTAAAATTGCAAGATCTTTTTCTTGATCAATAAATACAATTGATGAATTAAATTCTTGCCCTTTATTATTTACCACCACAGCGCCAGTACCCCTAAGAATATGTGCGTTTGTAACAATAAACCCTTTTGTATCAATAAGAAATCCCGATCCACCACTTAATAAGCGTGCATTTAGTGGAATTTTACTTTTTACTTCGTTAATGATAGATCCTTGATATTGTTGACTCTTTTTTACTGCTTCTAAATCTTTACCTAGCTGCTGCAATTTTGGATCATTCACTGTAGTTGAAAAATATAATGCCAAACCACTTATGAACAATGCTATTACTCCACCAACTGATGCGGCAATAGCAGTAACTCTTTTGTATTTATTCCAAAACTGTATTACTTTACCCCTAGTTGGTAATTCACCACCTTCGTTTATATCTCCTTTAATTAATAATTCTGAATGTACTTCGTGTAATGTGTGTTTAATATTTCTATGAGTAACATAAAATTTCATTTGATGTAAAAACATATTATGTTCTACAACCATTTGATCTATTTCTGGTGTTTTTTTTCTGAGTGCATCAAAATAATTTCGTTCATCGGTATTCATATCACCGTTGAGGTATCTTTCAATTGCTTCTAATAATAAAATATCATCCATAAAAATTATTCTCCAATATTATATTGCGAGAAAAACAACTTTTTTAATCGCATCAAACATTTATACTTTTGATTTTTTGCATTGTCTGCATTGGTATATCCGAACTCCTGAGCCAATGCATTCATATCCATTTTTTTCAAATAAAAACCTTCTAACAAACTTTTGCAAGGCTCTCCAAGGCTATTTAATGCCCGGTGCATTATTGCAAACTCTGCATTCCTTTTTACATGTTCTTCCAAATCCTCTTCAACTGCAACGGTTCCCTCTATGCTATCAATTTGCTGGGAATAGCGGCCCAGATGTTGCAATCTTTTTAGCCAAAGACGCCTACATATAGAATAAACGTAAGTTTTAATTTGACAGGTGAGCACAAATGAATCGGTTTGTGCTTTTTCATACAATGCAATTATTGCTTCCTGAAAAATATCTTTCGCTTCGTCGTAAGAACCATTATTGTTTAAAATAAAGGACTGAACCATACTAAAGTTGTCTTTATATATGGTTTCAATGGCTTTCGATTCGTTGTTAGCCAATCCTTTTAATAACGTTTGTTCGTTGATATCGCCTTTCACTATCTGTGCTTTAATACACTAGGGATGGTAAAAGTAACCCAAAATCACTCTAGTTTATTTTTTTTGAAAATCAACTTGCTACGGGTTACCTTTTTAATATGCTTGTATTAACAATAAATAATTTAAACTAAAAAACAAAAAAAATGAAAAAATTGTTATTCGTATTAGTTATCGCTGCTTTCACAGCATGCACTGGTGCAGCCAAAGAAGCAAAAGTTGATTCTGCTGTTGTAAAACTTGATTCTGCTGTTGTAAAAGTTGATTCTGCTGCTGCAAAAGTTGATTCTGCTGTTGTAAAACTTGATTCTATAAAAAAGAAATAATTTCTTGAACTGCTGGTGTTAGCGATTTGAGTGTCCTAGCTTGTGGGATGAACAGCAGTAAAAATTTTCATATGGCAAGCAATCGTTAGAAGCCGCTCCGTTTTCACGGAGGGGCATTTTTTTTGTAGGTTATTCAATAACTAACAAACACTAGTTTGTATAATACATTTTTTACACTTATAATCATTAACTATATTTGACTATATGCGAGAATTAATAAATAACTATTTTTATTTTTTTGTTTATCTCTACTTTACAAAAAGTAGCTGGGCCTTGTTTGCAAAAGTGTAGCACTTTCAAAACATTCAAAATAAGGTCCCGGCAAATAACCGGGTTTTTTTTTGTACTTATAGCAGAAAAATATGAAATGATTGAATTATGTCTTTAATCAGAAAAAATAAAAATGGAATTTGTATTCAAGGCTATGAAGGTAGTTTTCATGAAGTAGCCGCTCGTAAGTTTTTTGGTAAAAAAGTGGAAGTAATTCCTTGTGCAACTTTTCGAGAATTAATAAAAACTACTTCTAATAGTATGTGTGCTGGGGCTGTTATGGCTATTGAAAACTCAATTGCAGGAAGTATTCTTCCAAATTATAATTTACTGCAACAATCTAATTTAAATGTAATAGGGGAAGTTTATTTATCTATTAGCCAAAATTTACTAGTTAATCCTGGTGTTAAATTAAGAGATATCAAAGAAGTTCACAGTCACCCAATGGCTATTTTGCAATGCATCAATTTTGTGGAGAAATATAATTGGAAACTAGTAGAAACTGATGATACAGCATTAAGTGCTAAGCATGTTCATCAACATAAAAGCAAGCATATTGCTGCAATAGCAAGTAAGTTAGCAGCTGAGTTATTTAATTTGGAAGTTATTGCTCCTGATATTCAAACTGAAAAAACAAATATCACAAGATTTTTAGTTTTAAATAGAGTTGAAGATGTAATTGAGATAGAAGAAGCAAATAAAGCTTCCATTTATTTTCAAACAAATCATGCAAAAGGAATTTTGTCGCAAGTTTTATTGGCTATTTCAAAGTGTGATATCAATTTAAGCAAACTTCAAAGTATGCCAATACCAGGCAGCCATTTCAAATATGGATTTTATGCTGATATGGAATTTGATGATAAAAGGCAATTAGATCAAATGTTAAAATCGATTGATTCATTAACTAATAATGTAAAATTATTTGGTGTGTACAAAAAAGGGAAATTAGTAAAGGGATAATTTATGGAAATTGAAAAAGCAAACCGATTGTCGGGAATCGGCGAATATTATTTTTCTCAAAAATTAAGGGAAATTGATTTGTTAAATCAACAAGGTAAAAACATTATTAACCTTGGAATTGGAAGCCCAGATCTTCCGCCACACCCATCAGTAGTAGAAGTTTTACAGTTAGAATCTGCAAAGCCAAATGTACATGCATATCAATCATACAAAGGATCACCCATATTGCGTAAAGCGATTGCTAATTGGTACCATCAATGGTATCAAGTTGAATTAAATCCTGATACTGAAATCTTGCCATTGATTGGTAGTAAAGAAGGAATAATGCATATCTGTATGACTTATTTAAATGCAGGAGATCAGGTATTAATTCCTAACCCAGGGTATCCTACTTATACGAGTGCAGTTAAATTAGCAGGAGGTATCCCCATTGCGTTTGAATTGAAAGCAGAAAATAATTGGGAACCTGATTTTGAACAACTCGAAAGAATGGATTTGACTAAAGTAAAATTAATGTGGGTAAACTATCCTCAGATGCCTACAGGCAGAATACCCTCAGATGATCTCTTTAATAAGTTGGTTTTATTTGGCAAAGCTCACAGCATATTAATTTGTCATGATAATCCATATAGTTTTATTTTAAATGATAATCCAAAGAGTTTGCTAAAAGTGCCCGGAGCTAAAGAAGTGGTGATTGAATTAAATTCATTGAGCAAGTCGCAAAATATGGCGGGATGGAGGGTAGGGATGCTTTGCGGCGCTAAAGAACGAATTGATGATATTCTTACTTTTAAAAGTAATATGGATAGTGGAATGTTTTTGCCAATACAATTAGCAGCAGCCAAAGCTTTGAGTTTGGGAAAAGAATGGTATGATGGAATCAATGAAATTTACAGCGAGCGGAGAAAAAAAGTATTTGAATTGTTAGATCAACTTCATTGTACTTACTCTAAAGATCAAGTGGGCATGTTTGTTTGGGCAAAAATACCGTCAGCAATAAAAGACGGATATATTTTAAGTGATCAAATTTTATACGAATCAAACGTTTTTGTTACACCTGGTGGAATTTTTGGATCAGCTGGAAATGAATATATACGAGTGAGTTTGTGTGGCGGTATTGAAAAATTTTCGGAAGCAATAAAAAGAATTAGGCACTAATATTTTTCATTTTTCAATATGTAATAAAATGAATATTGCAGTAATTGGGGTAGGATTAATTGGAGGTTCAATGGCATTATCTCTAAAAAGCAAAGGATTTGTACAGAAAGTTATTGGCGTTGATGAGAATGAAAATCATATCATGCAAGCATTGGCATTAGGACTGATCGACGAGTCGATGGATTTGTTAACTGCTGTTGATTCGGCTGATATTATTTTATTAGCTAC
>JAYTXG010000215.1:0-14339 GCA_043743375.1 Sphingobacteriia bacterium | reverse complement strand
CAAGCCAATAGAAACAAAGTTTTTCAGCAATCTCTGCGTATTTTAAACCCCGATGGTTATCAGAATCCATATTCTCACCAAATTACCATTGGCTATCAGCGTAAGCTAGATTATAAAACCATTTTTACAGCCGATCTATTATATAGTGCAACCAATAATTATTATCAATTGTGGGATTTAAATGCACCTACACCTTACCCAATTTCAAATCCCAACAATGTGGTAGTTAGAACAGTTGCGCAGGCAAATGCTACAAGACCTGTACCCATTGCATCTGCTGGTAATTATAGTGTAGTTGCTCCAGGTGATACTTTACGTGGTATAGCAAGAGATGTTTTAATGACACGCAACACCGGTAGAGCAAGGTATTTCAGTGCAGCTTTTGTACTGCAAAAATTGAGAGATAACGATTCGTACAGCTATAGATTAAGCTATGTAATTTCTAGTTATAAAAATAATACAGATGGTATAAATGATAGAGCATTAGATGGTAACGATTTTGAATCCGAATATGGTTTTGGCAATAACGATAGAACGCATGTAATAAATGCTTTATTTACTTATTATGCCTTCAAAAGTTTTAGTGTTACTCCAGCGTTATTAATTCAAAGCGGCCAACCTATTACAAGATATGTAGATGGTAATAGGTATATAAATGGTGTTAGAGAATTTGGTGGCGTAACCGATTTAAATGGCAACGGTACTACTTTTGGAGGACCAAGTGATCGTTACCCGGGTGAACCTAAAAATAACGATAGATTGCCATGGGCTAGCACTTTAGATGTAAACATGCAATACACGTTAAAAATAAAAGGCATAAAACCTATAGAAATAAGTATGGATATATTTAATATATTGAATGCTAATAATTGGAGTGGTTTTAATGCCACACTTGGTACAGGTAACCAGCAACAATTGGGCCCAAGTAGTAGCCGCTTGTATCAGCAAAAAGCTGCATCACCACCTCGCCAGTTTCAATTTGGAATAAGGTATGTATTATAAAATTTAAACCATGCAACTAACCCATAATATACAAGAGCTTACCAACTATTTGCAATTCCAACAATGGTTGCAGCCAAATGAAATCATTGTTTCGGCTATAAAACCTGGTGAAGGCAATATGAACTTTGTGTTGCGCATAACTACCAACATTAGAAGTTTTATTGTAAAACAAAGTAGACCGTTTGTAGAAAAATATCCACAAATAGTGGCACCTGAGCAACGAGTGTTAAGCGAAGCAGCTTATTATAATTGTATTGCTGGCAACCCATTTTTACAAAGCTTTTCACCTACTATTTTGGGGGTTGATGAACAAAATTTTGTGCTTTGTATTGAAGATATGGGTCAATTAAAAGATTATAGTTTTTTATATGGTTTGCAAGAAACAATACCGGTAGAAACAGTTCAACAATTAGCTCATTACCTATCGACCTTGCACACTAATTATAATAAGCCCAACGGTAATGCATTATTGCAAAACACAGCTATGCGTATATTAAACCAGCTTCATATATTTGTACTACCATTTAGTAGTAGCCATGGGTTTAATTTAAACATTGTTCAAGAGGGTTTACAAGCGATTGCGATGCCTTATCAAAACGATTCAGCACTTCAAGAAAAAGCAACTGAATTAGGCAACATCTATTTAGAAGATGGAAACTATTTATTGCATGGCGATTTTTATCCTGGCAGTTGGTTACAAAGTTCAACAGGAGTAAAAGTAATTGATCCAGAATTTTGTTTCTATGGTTGTGCCGAATTTGATGTAGCCGTTTGTATTGCCCATTTATTATTAAGCAAGCAACCACAAACCGTTGTAGATGCCATGTTGAACAATTATCAAAAACCATCTACATTTAGTATGGTATTATTACATCAATTGATGGGCATTGAAGTAATGCGCAGGTTAATAGGTTTGGCACAATTACCTGTATCATTAAGCATTGCCGAAAAAGAAGTTATTTTACACCAGGCATATAATTTAGTAATGAACAATTGAAGTTAAACAGAAATTTTTTTTAAAAAATCCAATACATGAAATATATTTTAACCATAGTTTGTAGTTTTTTAATATTTACATCCGCCCATACACAAACCAAAGTTTGGTTTGATACCGATATGATGATTGGTTTGCCAGAACGTGCACCAAGAGAAGTAGATGATGCGGTAACATTGATAATGGCACTTAAAATGCCAAGCATTAAAATAGTAGGATTAAGCACCGTTACTTATCCAGACTATGGAGTAGAGATTTCAAAAAAAATCATTAATTGGCATGGTAATGGTCAGCAAATACCATTGTACAAAGGCAGCCCAATGGCAAACGATCTATGTGTTGAAAATGAAGCTACACAAGCATTGTACAAAGCATTGCAAAAAGAAAAACTTACTATTTTAGCATTAGGGCCCGTTACCAATATTGCTACAGTAATAAAAAACCATCCAGATATTGTAGGACAAATTGATAGCATTATTATGTGTGCTGCACGTACTACCGATTTTAAATTTATGCCTGGTTTAGAAAAATTGGTAGTGTACGATTATAATTATGAAAAAGATACTGCAAGCATGCATGTGCTTTTACAGAGCAATATAAACTTGGTATTTGCTGGCTTTGAAAGCAGCAAAAGTTTACTAATTGGCAAAGTAGACATTGATAGATTAAAAACAGGAAAAGAAGGCGATGAATGGCTTTACCAAACCTTGCGTTTATGGCAGCAACGAGCTTTGAATTTATTTGGAGTTGATGGATTTATACCATACGACTGTACAGTGTTGGGTATTCTTACACATCCGCAATATTTTAAAACCTATAGAAATATACCTGTTGATGTAGTGATAAAAGAAAACGATGCTCAAGTAGTCCAAAAAACTATTCTACGCAAACCTTTTTTAGAAGTTAATTATCGCTTTTCTACCAGTAAAAAAGTACAGTTTGTATACACCTGTTTGCCTGGTTTTGAAGAACTTATTTTAGAAAAAATAAACCAATAAAACTTTTTGATAATGGGAGTGATTCTTTTTTTATACTTTTTGAATAATTGAATGATGATGGCACTAAATGGCAGAAGAAATAATACTTAATCCTATATTGTATATGAAAAAAACCTTAAATTAGGGCTTGTAAAATCAATTTTATGCCAAAAGTTAGTGATATTCTGTCACGTAAGGGAAGTCAAGTTGTAAGTATTTTGCCCATTACTACTGTAATTGAAGCTTTGAAATTAATGGCTGAAAAAAACATTGGTTCATTAGTGGTTATTGAAAATGAACAATTTTTAGGTATACTAACAGAAAGAGATTATTCTCGTAAAGTAATTTTAATGGGTAGACATTCGAGTGATACACCAGTTGGAGAAATAATGACTACCGATTTTCCTCCAGTTCAATTAACCGATACTGTTGAACATTGTATGCAATTAATGTCGTTTAAACATATTCGATACTTACCAGTGATCGTAGAAGGTAAATTGTCTGGAATTATTTCTATTAATGATGTAGTTACTGAAACCATTTTAAACCAACAAGAAACCATTTCTCAGTTGCAGCAGTATATTCAATCATAGTTTTTCGAATTAAATAAAATTATGGTTCTATCGATAGTAATACCTATACTAAATGAGGTGAGAAATATAGGTATACTAATAAACCATTTTCAAAAAATAGATTTACATAATTCAATAGAAATAATTGTTTCTCCTGGTGGAAATTTAGATAATACTTGTATTATAGCCTCCTCATTAGCCGCAACTATATGTACATCATCTGAAAAAGGTAGGGCTTTACAAATGAATGAAGGTGCGGCCATTTCAAAAGGTGAAATTCTCTATTTTGTACATGCACATACTATTCAACCTCTAACTTTTGTAAAAGATATTAACAAGGCTATTTTGTCGGGTTATGATACGGGTCGGTACCAAACAAAATTTGATTCCAACAGCTGGTTATTAATGTTAAATGCTTTTTTTACCCGCTTTTATTGGGAAGTATGTTATGGTGGAGATCAAACACTGTTTATTAAACGGACTACTTTTGAAGCAATTGGTTGCTTTAAGAAAGAAATGAAAATAATGGAAGAATATGAGTTTGTAAAAAAGGCAAGAGTAAGTGCTAAGTATACAATTTTAAATGGTAAAGCTTTAGTTTCAGCTCGTAAGTTTAGTAAAAATAGTTGGCTACAAGTGCAAAGAGCTAATGCAAAAATTATAAATATGTATAAACAGGGTGCATCACAAGAGGTTATGGTGGCAATACACAAGAAATTATTTAATTCTGATTAAGCCAAGCTTTAGGAATATCTGCTAATTCATCTACATCATTTAACACAGGCAAAATAAAAATAGTTAATTGTAATTTTTTTGCTGCAGCAATAGTTTCTGCATAAACAGGTTCAGTTCCCCAAGAAATATTTTGGAATAGTTGCGGATAGAAATTATTGAATCCAATTAAGTAGTAACCTCCATCTTTAGCTGGACCAATCACAACATCATATTTATTTAATTGTACAAAAGCATCATCAATTATTTTGTTAGTAAGTTCAATGCAATCAGTTCCTATGATTATGCAATGAGTAGAAGATTTTGTAATTATTGTAGTGCAAGCATTTGTAATTATTTCTCCCAAATCATCACCTATTTGTTGTGATTGAGGAACTCCTTCCCAAAATTGGTAATCGGGTATGCTCGAGAGCATTAATATTTTTTCTTTTTTAATAGTTGCTAGCAAATTTTCTGCGTACAGTAGTAATTTAGTATAAATGCGAAGTGCTTCATCATTACCAATCGAATTGGCAATTCTGGTTTTTACTTTTCCATATTCAGGTGTTCGGGCAAAAATAATAATCAGTTCTCTTGTCATACTAATAAATTATGCTAATGTAATACTGGTGTAATATATTTTTTAATTGATGAATTTATTAAGTTTTAACTCCCAGTTGTATGGTGCATATTTTAATTGTGGCGTTGCATTTTCTGATATTAAATGCAAGCCAGAAAGTAAGTTATTTATTTTTTGTTTGCTTCCAAAATCGCCCCTAAACCAACTAAGTAATTGGGGAACTGAAACTATGTTGGTAGCACTATCATATTTTGTTTCTGCATTTAAGTAAGAAGCAGTGGCTGCATTAAGCTGCATTTGTATTTTTAAATCGTCGTAAAAAGCAATAGGGGGACAACTACTGGCTCCGCAGTTTAGGGCAAAATGAATGCGAAAATCTACCGTATCTACTCTCCATGTTTTTTCAATTTTTCTCGGAAATAGTTTGTTCATATGGCCTAATCCCCATTTTACTTGCGATTTTCTTAGTATCCCATGTTCAATATCACCAAAACTTAATAATTCATGAGCAATGGTAATATTTCGAGTGGAATAAAATGTATTTCGATGCTGATAAGATTCGGGTTTTTCTTTCAAATGAATAAGAATAAAAGCATTGTATATATTAATCCAAAAGGCTTTTTTTTCTTGGTCATTTAGTAGTAAAAATTGGAGAGAATCATTAGGTATTAATGCAAGTTTTTCAACTAATGGTTGCGTAGAAGTGTTTGTTCGTACAGCATTTAAAAGTTCTTGCGATAGGAGAATAGCAGAGTTAGTAGATCTAATTGTTTTCACTTTATCTTTTGATGCAATTGAATCTACATTTAATGTAATAAATGTTTGTGGTATTTGTTGTTGAACCTGTTCAGATAGCCAATAGGCTATACTATCTTCTTTAATATCTGTTGCATTAGTAAGAGAGAGAATTCTGCCTGATTTATTGAGTATTACAGAGTACGGATAGGAAGGCGGCATAAATTGTTGAGAGATTATTTCATTTTTATCTACAAAAATTGGAAATTGAATGGCTGAATTCTTTTTTAAGAAATTAACTAATTGAATTTCATCTTCTGTGGAAATAAGTACAATGGCTAATTTATTATTGTACTTGGCTTTTAATTGATTTAAATGTGGAATAGCTTTTATACAAGGCGCACACCAAGTTCCAAAAAAATCAATGATCGTAATATCTGCCGAAAGAGTAGCAAAATTACCAGTATTTGAGGGATGGTTTAAAATTATGGGTGCATTGAAATTAGGCACCATATCATTTTTCTTGAATCCTGTTTGTGAAATACCATCAATAGAAATCAATAATAAAAAGCAAATGATAATATTGAAAAAATTCATTCTTTGGCATCTTGTGTTTAAATGAAACACGAAAATAAAGCTTAATTAGTTTTAAAAGTAATGGAGAATAAACAAGCAAATGATTTGCCTTGTACGGCTATTTATATTGTAGCAATAAATGAAAGAGCAGGAAAGGCTGACCTAATTCCAGCTCAAATTCTTGGAAAAACCAGTGATTTTAAACACAAATTACCTTAATTTGACTACATTTGCACCCCGGCTAAAAAAACCGGATAATTGTATGAATCAAATTAACAAACAACTAAACGCAGATGCTCAGGAGAATGCTGCAGCTATTGAAGCTGTTGAAGTTCCTACTGCGACAACAAAGGCACCTGAAGTTGCGCCAGTTATAGAAACTGCGCATGACGATTTTGATTGGAGTATAGACAAGCGTAATGTTAGTCATTATGCAGAAACTGAGCGTGTTAAGTACGATAAAGTGTATGACAACACATTTATTCAGATTGAAGATGCTGAAATTGTTAGAGGAATTGTTGTTGCTTTAACTAAGACAGATGTTGTAATTAACATTGGTTTTAAGAGTGATGGATTAATTTCTTTGAACGAATTCCGCGACGTTCCAACCTTAAAAATTGGAGATGAAGTAGAAGTGATGGTAGTAGAAAAAGAAGACCGTTTAGGTAATCTTCATTTAAGCCGTAAGTCTGCTAGAATCTTCCGTGCTTGGGAAAGAATTGTTGAAGTTCACAAAACAGGAGAAGTAATTACAGGAACAGTTACCAGCAAAACCAAGGGTGGTTTAATTGTTGATGTTTTTGGAATGGAAACTTTCTTACCCGGTTCTCAAATTGACGTTAAGCCAGTAACTGATTACGACCAGTTTGTTGGAAAAACCATGGAATTTAAAGTGGTTAAAATCAATGAAACAATTAAGAATGCCGTTGTATCTCACAAAGCTTTAATTGAAAGTGATATTGAAGCACAACGTGCTGAGATCATGAGTAAGTTAGAAAAAGGCCAGGTATTGGAAGGTGTTGTTAAAAACATTACCGATTTTGGTGCTTTCATGGACTTAGGAGGATTAGACGGGTTATTATACATAACAGATATATCTTGGGGTAGAATTTCTCACCCTAGTGAAGTAGTGAAATTGGATCAAAAGATACAAGTAGTTGTATTAGATTTTGATGATGATAAAAAGCGTATCAGCTTAGGTTTAAAACAATTAACTCCACATCCTTGGGACGTACTACCTGTAGGATTGGCTGAAGGAACAGTAGTAAAAGGTAAAGTGGTAAATATTGAAGATTACGGTGCTTTCCTTGAAATTCAACCTGGGGTTGAAGGATTGGTACACGTTTCTGAAATTACATGGGCTAACACTCCAATCAATGCAAAAGAGTTCTTCAAATTAGGGGATGAGCATGAGGCAAAAGTGGTAACCTTAGACAAGGATGCGCGTAAGATGAGCTTGAGTATTAAGCAAATGAGTCAAGATCCTTGGAATACTATTGAAAATAAATTCCCAGAAAACAGTAAGCACAAAGGATTAGTGAAAAACATCACTCCTTATGGAGTATTTGTTGAGATGGAGCCAGGTATTGGTGGAATGATTCATATAAGCGATTTAAGCTGGTTGAAACGTTTTAATCACCCTACCGATTATATTAAAGTTGGAGAACAAATTGATATTATCATCTTAAGTATTGATAAGGAAAACCGCAAATTACAATTAGGGCATAAGCAACTAGAAGAAGATCCTTGGAATGCGCTAGAAGAAACTTTTGCAATAGGTTCAATTCACGAAGGTACTGTAACTCGTAAAGACGATAAAGGTGCTCTGGTACAATTGCAGTATGGTTTAGAAGGCTTTGCACCTAGCCGTTATTTGAATAAAGAAGATGGTAGTTCAATAAAAGCAGATGAAACTGCTCAGTTTGTAGTGATAGAATTCGACCGCAATGAAAAACGCATCGTTTTAAGTCACGCCCGTATATGGGAACAGCATATTGCAGAAGAGAAGGAAACTGCTAAGAAAGAAGCAAAAGCTGACTCTGATAATACCAAGAAGGCAGTTAAAAACATCCAAGCTAAGGTAGAAAAATCTACTTTGGGTGATTTAGGTGCTTTGGCTGAGATAAAAGCAAAATTGCAAGAAGGAGAGGGTGATACGAAGTAATATCATCTAAATGTGTAATAGAAAAGGCTGTCCCGAATAAATGGGATGGCCTTTTTAGCTATTAATTAACGGTATAAAAAGGGAAAAGAGCGCATTCCTTTTATAAATTGCCCTTAAATGCTTAATTTCGAAAACTTTATGGGTAGAATTGTACTTTTTTCTGTGTTATTGTTTGGATTGTTTACTTCGTGCACCACTAAGTTGTCGAAGATCATGAAGAGTAAAGATTATGAGTATAAGTATAAAATGGCTGAGCAATATTATGCCATTGGTAAGTACCAAGAATCACAAAAGCTCTTTGAAGACGTTTTTCCATTTTTAAAAGGATCTACAAGATACGAAGACATGTATTTTAAGTATGCATATTCGTATTATTACAATAAAGATTACTTAAATGCGGAAAATCTTTTTAAAACATTTGTGGAGAACTTTCCTGCAAGCGTAAAAAGTGAAGAGTGTGAATACATGAGAGCCTATTGTTATTTTAAACAATCACCAAAAGTTGAATTGGATCAAACAAATACTAATAAAACAATGGGTTTAATGCAAGCTTTTATTTCTACCCATCCTTCTTCAAAACGTGTGAAAGATGCATCTGAATTAATTGATTTATGTAGAGAAAAGTTAGAATTGAAAGATTACAAAAGTGCGGAATTATATTACAATCTTGGATTTTATAAAGCTGCTGCTATTGCATTTGGTAATGTTTCCGATAATTTTCCTGATTCTAAAAAATCAGATGAATATAAGTTTCAAATGATCAAATCGTATTATGAATATGCAAAAATGAGCTATGAAGAAAAGCAGCAAGTTCGATATGAAAAAGTACTGAATGAATGTAGCGAATTTAGTGATCGATTTACAGATAGCAAGTTTTTAGAAGATGTAAAAAAGTACAAAACACAAACCATTAACATACTTAAAACCGGCAAAAAATGAGCAAATTGAGAAGGCAAATGAGTGCTAACACTCCAAGTGTAATAGAAACTAAAAGTCTAATTTCTATTAAAAATAAAACAGGTAATTTATATGAGTCAATTGCAATTATTGCAAGAAGGGCTAATCAAATTAATATTTCTTTACGTGAAGAATTGCATAATAAGTTAGAAGAATTTGCGAGTCATACTGATAGCTTAGAAGAAATCCATGAAAATAAAGAGCAAATTGAAATATCTAAGGCGTATGAAAAAATGCCTAACCCTGCCATTCTAGCCACACAAGAATTTATGGATAATAAAATTTATCATAGAAGAAATACAGAAAACGACTTATTCAGATAATGCTAAATTTTATAAAAACAATTGAAACGACAGTATTATACTGTCGTTTTTTGTTACTTTGATAATCAGTTACTTGATCATATTAACTACTTGTTGAAATGCTTAAAGGGAAAAAAATATTAATCGGAATTACTGGTAGTATCGCTTCTTACAAAAGCATACTATTAGTGAAACTATTAGTTAAATCTGGAGCAGAAGTAAAAGTGATTTTAACTCCCGCAGCCGCTTCTTTTGTTTCACCATTGGTACTTGCAACGCTTTCAAAAAATAAGGTAATTAGCCAAATGGCTGAAGATAATGAATGGTCTAATTATGTGCAATTAGGAAGATGGGCAGATTTATTTATAATAGCTCCCTTGAGTTACAATACATTAGCAAAAATGGCCAATGGCTTTTGTGATAACATATTGTTGGCTGTTTATTTATCAGCTACTTGTAATGTTTTAGTTGCACCTGTAATGGATGAAGATATGTGGCAACATCCTTCTACACAGCAAAATATAGCTAAGCTAATTTCATTTGGAGATAAAGTTATACCTGTTGAAATAGGTGAATTAGCAAGCGGATTATTTGGAGCAAGAAGAATGGCGGAACCAGAGGCGATACTTCAATTTATTACTGAACATTATTTTAGAGAAGAGATATTAAATGGTAAAGCAGCGATAGTTACTGCTGGTTCATCTTATGAAGCGATCGATCCAGTTCGTTTTATTGGTAATCGTTCTTCGGGGGAAATGGGTTATGCGATTGCCGAATCACTTTATATGAAATGGGCAGAAGTCACTTTAATTTCTGTTCAATCTGCTAAAGAAATGCATGAAGCTATAAATCCGATTTTGGCAAAGATGGATATTAATATTGTTTCATTTATAATTCAAGAGAACAATGGATAATATAAAGCGTACACTGTTGTTCATTTTTTTAGTGCTAAGTATAAATACGAATGCCCAAGAATTACTAGCAAAAGTAACTGTACTTGCTAGTAGAGTAAATTCAACAGTAGATAAAAAAATATTTACTACACTAGAATCTCAGTTGAATACATTTATGAATAATAGAAAATGGACGAGCGATGTTTTTAAGGAAAATGAAAAAATAAAATGCAGTTTTATTTTAAATATCGAATCCATTGTAGAATTAAATGTTTACAAAGCGTCATTGACTGTTCAGGTTGCTCGACCGATTTATAATAGCACTTACAGAGCGGCCATGGTTAATTTTATTGATGCTGATGTAACCTTTAAGTACGTTGAATTTCAGCCTATTGAATTTAATGAAAATAGGGTACAAGGTACTGATGCATCTGTGGCTAATTTAACGGCTGTTTGCGCTTTTTATGCTTACATGTTGATAGGTTTTGACTATGATTCATTTTCTCCAAAAAGCGGCGATAATTATTTTAGAAAAGCCCAGAATATTGTTAACAACGCGCCCGAAGGCAAAGGTATTAGTGGATGGCGAGTTTTTGATGGATTAAGAAACAGGTACTGGCTAAATGAAAATATGATTAATAGTAGATATAATATTATGCATGATGTAATTTATAGCTATTACAGAGCAGGATTAGATAAAATGATTGAGAATGAAAATGAAGCTCGAGCAAATATTTTGCAGGCATTAATTCAGCTTCATGCTTTTAATAAAGAGAATCCTAACACGATGATACTTCAGTTTTTTATGCAGGGAAAATTACCAGAAATAGTTGGGGTGTTTAAAAAAGGAACTATTGAGGAAAAAGCTAAAGTAATTGAGTTAATGAATACCCTCGATATTGTAAATTCATCAAAATACAAACAAGAATTATAGTGCGTAATTTTATTATTTTAATCATCCTATTTTTTTTGCTTGCTTGCAGCTCTATTTCTAATAAGAAAAAAACGATAAAAATAATTCCCGTAATTGAAATGCGAAAGATAGTTTGGGATATGCTAAAAGCAGATGAGTATTATGTTCGTATAAGTGTAAAAGATACAACCGATAAGCCTCAAACGGGCAATCTAAAGCTATATGATCAAGTGTTTAAATCGTATGGTATTACAAAAGAACAATTTTACAATAGTTATAAATACTATGAGGCTCATCCACTGGAATTTAAAGAATTAATTGATTCAGTAAATGGTATAGCAAAGTTTCAAAGGAACCAACTTTTAGAAAAGTAAATGAATAGTTAATGATATGAATAAAGTATTTCAAGATGCTGTAACTGCTATTGCAGATATACCAAGTGGTGCTACTATTATGTTGGGTGGATTTGGACTGAATGGCATTCCAGAGAATTCTATTCAGGCTTTAGTTGACAAAGGGATTAATAATTTAACCTGTATTTCTAATAATGCAGGAATTGATGATTTTGGTTTGGGACTTTTATTAAAAACCAAACAAATCAAAAAAATGATTAGTAGTTATGTAGGGGAGAATGCAGAATTTGAAAGGCAATTATTAAGTGGTGAACTGGAAGTTGATTTGGTGCCTCAAGGAACACTTGCTACTCGAATTGAAATGAGAGGCATGGGTATTCCTGCATTTTTTACACCTGCTGGTTATGGAACCGAAATTGCCCAAGGAAAAGAAGTAAGGGTGTTTAATGGGAAAATGTATTTAATGGAGTATGCTCTTCAAGCAGATTATGCAATTATAAAAGCTTGGAGAGGTGATAAAATGGGTAATTTAGTTTTTAGAAAGTCAACAAGAAACTTTTCAACTTCTATGGCAAAAGCGGGAGATATTACCATAGTTGAAGTGGAAGAATTAGTAGAACCCGGACAAATTGATCCTGATGATGTGCATGTTGCAGGAGTTTATGTACATCGTATTTTTCAGGGTAATAGATATGAAAAAAGGATTGAAAGAAGAACTGTAAAACTATAGTCAAAGCACTCTAACTCAATACACTAAATAAACTAGTAATAATGCTTGATAAATATGGTATAGCAAAACGAATTGCGCAAGAATTAAAAGACGGGATGTATGTGAATTTAGGTATTGGAATTCCTACATTAGTTTCAAATTATATTCCTGAAGGCATAACAGTTGTATTGCAAAGTGAAAATGGAATTTTAGGAATGGGTTCATACCCCGAGGAATCGGCAATTGATGCAGATTTAATAAATGCAGGAAAAGAAACAGTTACGGTTATACCTGGAGGATCATTTTTTGATAGTGCTGAAAGTTTCGGAATGATTAGGGCAGGAAAAATTGATTTGACCGTGCTTGGAGCAATGGAAGTGAGTGCCAATGGCGATATAGCTAATTGGAAGATACCCGGAAAAATGGTAAAAGGAATGGGGGGGGCAATGGACCTTGTTGCAAGTGCCAAAAATATAATTGTAGCAATGATGCATACCAATCCAAAGGGCGAGAGTAAGTTATTATCTAACTGTACGTTACCTTTAACTGGCCTAGGCTGTGTAAAAAAAGTGGTTACTGAATTAGCGGTTTTGGATATTACATTGGAGGGCTTCTTATTAGTAGAGAGAGCACCTGGGGTATCGGTTGAAGAAATTATTGCAAAAACTATAGGCAAATTGATTGTACCAAATCATGTTCCTGAAATGTTTTTTTGACTTAGGGAGGTTGCTAAAAAAGTAAACTACTTACTTTTTCTTGTGGTATATTTGATTTATAATCTTTAAAAATTAGTTTAAAAATGAGCGTACAAAAAGGACAACAAGCACCCGATTTTTCTTTATTTAATACTGAAAAACAAAAAGTAAATTTAGCAGAGCAACATGATAAAAATGTAGTGATATTATTCTTCCCTTTAGCATTCACTGGAGTTTGTACTGCAGAGTTGTGTAATGTAAGAGACAATATTGCAATATATAATAATACCAATGCACAAGTATTTGGAGTTTCTGTAGATTCTTTATTTGTATTAGATAAATTTAGAACTGAACAGAATCTAAACTTTCCTTTGTTGAGTGATTTTAATAAAGAAGCTGCAAAAGCATATGGCGTATTATATGAAACATTCCCCGCATTTGAAATGATCGGTGTGAGCAAAAGAGCAGCTTTTGTAGTTGATAAAGCTGGCTTGGTTCAATATGCAGAAGTTTGTGCTACACCTGGTGATTTGCCCAACTTTGCTGCTATACAAACTGTATTGGAAGGGTTGAATTAATAATTTATAAACTTAATATGTAAAACACTGATTTGCAATAATTTGCAAATCGGTGTTTTTGTTTTTTTGGATTAGCACTGAATTTTAATTAATTTCAGTTTATAATTATTTAGATGAGGTATTTATACTTGACTATTTTATTGGTTTGCCTTGTTATCTGTAGTAGTTTTTCTCCAGACACTAATGTATATTATAATCTGTTTGGATTAAATGAAGCGCCTTCTAAAATTCAACGTTTTTTCCCTAACCCAGCAACTCAATATATTCAGTTTGATTTTGACAAATCGGTAGATAAATCCTATACACTAGAGATTTACAATTTTATTGGTCGAAAAATGTCAACATCTGTAATCAACGAATCGAAAATTATTATTTATTTTAATGATAATTATTATCGGGGTCTATATATTTTTCAATTACATGATCGTACGGGAAGAATTGTAGAGTCAGGTAAATTTCAAGTAGTTAGATAATTTGTTATTTAATGAAACTTATATATAAGTTCAATTTGTTTATTGTTTGTTTCTAATATTGCTAGTCCAGCTTTTGTATTAATGAAATCCATTTAATTCTATCATTGAAAAACACTTTCCTTCCTTTAACCCTTCCCATGTATTGTATTTAATAT
>JAYTXG010000214.1:0-3569 GCA_043743375.1 Sphingobacteriia bacterium | reverse complement strand
AATGCAATTAAAGGTGAAAATAAAAAATGTATTGAAGTTGGAATGAATGATTATATATCTAAGCCTTTTAAAGAAGACGAATTCTTAAAAATTATTGCCAAATCTTTAAATTCAAATTTTATCGAAAAAGAAAAAGCTCTTGTAGTTGAAGATGATAAAAAAATTATTGAATCACCTTTATTTGATTTATCATTATTACATGAGATAAGCAGGGGAGATTCCTCTTTCATCGCCAAAATGATCGCATTGTTTTGTGAGCATACTCCGGAAATTGTAAGAGAAATGAAGGAAGCTTATAATGCTAAAGACTTCGAGAAAATGGGAGCTTTAGCTCATAAAATCAAACCAAGTATTGATAATTTTAAAATTGATTCAATAAAAATAGTTATCAGAAATATTGAAATGGCAGGTAAAGGGAAAACTAATAATGATAATCTGTACTCCTTATTAAATGAAATTGATGATGTTATTACCAAGGTAGAACAACAGTTACAAGATTACTTACAACATTAATAATAGCTGGATATATTGATATCCCTTATAATAGGATGAAAGAGAAGGAATAGAATTTAAAAAGTAATTTTATTTAAGATTTTATAAATATGACCAAACTTTATTTCTTTTTGTTCAATTGCATCATTTTTTTATTTGCAGCATGTAATAACAATAAAACGAAAACAACAGTTAATACTATTCAAATTGATTCAACTAAAACTTTCGACTCAGTTATTGTAAAAGATTGGAGAGTTAGTAATGCCGTTTCTTGTACCAATGAAATGCTGCCGGGGGATAGTAATTTGTATATAAATGGAGGGGCAAAAGAATTTCAGCCAACCGTATTTAATAAAATTATATATAAAAAAACTTTGCTTAAAGGAATGGTTTTTATTCCTGGTGGAGAGTTTAGTATGGGTGCTTCAAACCCAATAGGAATAAAGGATGGAGGCAAAGTAGCAATGGAGGATTGCCGCCCTATTCACCGTGTACACCTGAATCCCTTTTATATGGATGAGCATGAAGTTACCAATGCAGAATTTACCGCATTTATAAAGAGTACCGGATATAAAACAATTGCAGAACAAACTCCAACCAAAGAAGAATTTCCTGATGCACCTGCCGATATGTTAATTGCAGGTTCAGTAGTTTTTACTCCACCAGCTCAGCCAGTTTCTTTGGATAATTATTTACAATGGTGGCAATATGTAAAAGCTGCAAATTGGCGTCAGCCTCTTGGTGATGGAAGTTCAATTGTAGGGAAAGATAATATTCCTGTTGTTCATATTGCATGGGATGATGCTGTTGCTTTTGCTAAATGGGCCGGGAAAAGATTGCCTACAGAAGCAGAATGGGAATTTGCCGCAAGGGGGGGGCTAACTGGTAATATGTATGCATGGGGCAATCAATTCACTCCCAATGGTAAATATATGTGCAATACATTTCAAGGAAATTTTCCAAATAATGATAGTAAGGCAGATGGGTTTATTGGAATAGCTCCAGTAAAGCAATTTCCTCCCAACGGATTTGGTTTATATGATATGGCAGGAAATGTTTGGGAGTGGTGCAATGATTGGTACAACAATGATTACTATGCCCAATTAAAATCAAAAGGAGTTGCCAATAATCCAAAAGGTGCCGATCATAGTTACGACCCATCTGAACCAACTGTTCAAAAGAAAGTACAACGTGGGGGATCATTTTTATGTACCGACCAATATTGTACTCGCTATATGATGGGTACAAGAGGTAAAGGAGATTGGAGAACAGGTACTAACCACGTAGGTTTTAGGTGTGTAAAAGATATTCAATAATTTTGTTCACTTGTCTTTAGTGAGCAAATTACCCAACTACGTTTTTTTAATTAACTTACGCAAGTAATTTAGCTGTTTAACTATGTTTCGATCTATTTTTATATACTTAAGTTTATTATTACTTTTTGTTTGCTCTAATTCTCAACAATTATTGGCACAGCAAGACCTCGCCCAATTAACAAAAAAAGGGGTACAGAAAATGGCTGCAAAAAACTATAATGGAGCTATTAAGGATTTCACAGAAGCATTAGAATTTAGTCCCAATGATATCAATCTTTATGTAAATAGGTCGTTGGCAAAAAGAGAAACTAAAAATTATATTGGTGCAGCCGAAGACTTAACTTTTGCCATTGAATTAGATTCTTTAAATGCTAATTTATTTTTTAGTAGGGCAATAATAAAAGGGATGATGAATGATTCAAAAAGTGCCATTGCCGATTATAATTATGCCCTACAACTTGATCCTTCTATCGCTAATATTTATTTCAACAGAGGCATTGAAAAAGAACATTTAAAAGATTATTCTGGAGCATTAAATGATTACAATAAAGCGTTAACCATCAATCCAAAATATGGTGATGTGTACTTTAATAGAGGAATTATTAAAACAGCTCTGAATGATAGAGAGGGGGCTATGCAGGATTATAATAAAGCAATCTTGTACAATCCAAAAAACGCAAATGCCTATTTTAATCGTGCAGTAGAAAAAGCGAATTACCAAGATTACAATGGGGCTATTTCCGATTACTCAAATGCAATTGCCTATTTGCTAAATTTTGCAAGCGCTTATTACAATAGAGCAGATATTAAAACTAAATTAAAAAATTATCCATCAGCATTAGCGGATTATAATAAAGCCATACAATTAGATCCTGCCTCATATATGTATTTTAGTAGGGCAGTTTTAAAAACTAATTTAAATGATCATAAGGGTGCATTAGCTGATTATGATAAAGTAATTGGTTTAGAACCATCAATTCCAAATGTTTTTTTTAATAGAGGACTAAGTAAGATGAAATTGAAGGACTTTACAGGTGCAATTCCCGACTTTGATAATGCCCTTAAAGCCAATCAAGCAAATGCCGATATTTATTTTAATAGAGCAGTTGCAAAAAGAGAACTAAAACAAAATAAAGCGGCACTTGAAGATTTTGATAAAGCTATTACCCTCCAACCTAAAAATGCTGAACTATATTTAAATAGAGGAACATTAAAAGAAGCTATGGCAGATACATTAAATGCAATGAAAGATTTTTCTAAAGCCATAGAATCAGACCCTTCTAATGTTAGTGCTTATTTTAATCGTGGTATTCAATATGATCATTTGAATAAAAATGCACTCGCAATTACAGATTATAATAAAGCATTAGAATTAAACCCTCGCTATGCAAATATTTATTATAACAGAGGTGTAGTTAAAGCTAGAATGAATGATAGTAAAGGAGCTATGGCCGATTACACAACATCAATTCAATTAGATCCTTCGCTTGGTAATGTATATTATAATCGGGCTATAGAAAGAGCTAAGGAAAAAGATTTTGCTAGTGCATTAGTAGATTACAATAAAACACTACAATACCTGCCTGGTACCGCTGATATATATTTTAATCGTGCCATTACTAAAGGTAAATTAAATATGTTTCAGTCGGCTTTAGCTGATTATGACAAAGCAATTAGCTTAGATAAAGCTAATCCAGCTCTTTATTTAAACAGGGGATATGTTAAGGTTAGTTTAAAGAATATAGCTGGAAGTTGTAAAGA